>SVAJ01000002.1 GCA_015059435.1 Bacillota bacterium | reverse complement strand
TGTAATTCACCTGGAATATAAATAATAACAGAATCAAGTTTAGAAACTTTATTAGGATAAAACACTCTAATAGGTGCAATGCCATCATCTAATACTATTCTGTAATTAGAAATATTCTTTTTAGAAATAGTTGGATGAATTATTTCATACATTGTTCTATATAATTTATATTTATTATCTTTACCAAAATTATTATTCTTTTTCATGTTACCACCATCTACATAATAACATAAAAAAGAAGTTAACTTGCTCGTAACTTCTAATACTTTACACTATTTACCACTATTTTTTGCTTCATCAATAAGTTTAGAAACAATACTCTCTAACTTCTTATTTTCTTTTTCTAAATCATTACTAACTTTATATGGTTTACCAAACTTAACAACCAAATTTTCACTTCTAAATTTATAATCTCCACTAATTCCAAACGGAAGTATATAACTATCCGTTTTATTAGCCATAGAAACTGCTCCAAATTTAAATGGTAATAATTTTTTATTTGTCTTATTTCTAGTTCCTTCTGGAAATAACCCTAAAACAAAATTATTATTCAATACTTCCAATGCACTATTAGTCGCATTATTATCTTTCTTACTTCTATCTACAGGAATACATCCAACTGATTTAAAAAACCATGCCATTTTACCATCAAAATATTCTTTTTTAGCCATATAATGAATTGGTCTTTTAGTAGATATAATCGCTAAACATTGATCATATAAATGTTTATGATTACCAACTATTAGTAATCTACCTTCTTTAGGAATATTTTCTTTACCAATAATAGTTGGATTATAATAAAACTTAAAAATAGGTCCTAATATTGGTTTTAACATTTTATAAATATACATCTTGTCTTTACTCATATTAAGCCTCCAACTTTTTACTTATTATATCTTCTAATTTCTTATTTTCTAAAGTTAAATCTCCACTAATTTTTCTACTTCTTAAAAACTCTATTTTTATACTTTTTCTAAATAATTTATATTTACCAGTAATAACAAAAGGAACTAATTTACTAGAAGTATCATAACTCATCTTAACAGCCCCTATTTTAAATGGCATAATTATATCTTTTGTTCTATTAATAGTTCCTTCCGGAAATACTCCAACAACTATATTATTATTTAATCTTTTTTCCGCTTCTTTTAAAGCATTCTTATCATGTATACGTCTATTAACCGGGATTGCTCCCATACCTTTAACAATAACACCAACTATTCCTTTAAACAATGTATCTTTCGCAAGAAAATGAACTTGACGAGGACATACTCCAACCAACATAACTGGATCTAACCATTTAGTATGATTACCCGCAAGCACAACTCCTCCATCTTTAGGAATATTATCAATTCCAACTACTTCTACCCGAAATAATACTTTTACTAAGAATTTAACTACCGGCCTTACAATTTTATAAAACTTTGTATCCATATATTCACCTATTATTTACTTAGCTTTTCAATCCAATTTTTATAATCTTTTCCACGCTCTTCAAAATTCTTATAAACATTATAACTAGCTGCAGCCGGTGATAAAACACATGCCATACCACTAGTTGTATTTAAATAAGCTTCTCTTACAGCTTCTTCCATATCATTAACTTTAATAGTTTTAATATTACTATTTAATTTATTTAACTCATCTGCAATCATATAACCAGTATCTTTTAAACAAATACAAGTCTTTATATTACTAGTTTTTAAATAATTAATTAACGTAGATAAATCTACTCCTCTATCCATACCACCTACTATAAATGTTTCAGCATTAGAAATTGATTTTAAACAATTAATAGCTGCCTCTGGAATAGTTGCAATTGAATCATTATAAAAGTCAATTTCCTTATATTTACCAACATACTCCATTCTATGCTCAAGTGGATTAAATTCATCTATTAAATCCAATACTCTATCACAAGGAACACCTAAAATATCACATACACATAAACTAGCCGCAATATTATATAAATTATGATCTCCTAATAATTTTCTAGTTCTAGATTTAGAATATATTAACTCTTTATTATTATCTTTAACTAAATATAATCCATTACTATCAATAAATACACCATTTTTAACTTTATCTAAATCAGTAGAAAAAGTATAAGTATTAGGACCGTCTACAAAACTATTATAAGAATCAACACTATCTAATCCCCATATTTTATAGTCTCTATCTTTTTGATATTTAAATATATTAAGTTTAGAATTTTTATATACATCATAACTCTTATATAAATCTAAATGTTCTTCATATAAATTTAATAATATACTTATCTTAGGAGAAGATTTAATAAATTGTAATTGATGTACTCCAAGTTCAATTACTACTATACTCTTACTATTCATTTCCTCAATCTTATCAAATATTGGAATACCAATATTTCCTACAAATATAACATTATCCATAGTATTAGATAAAATATAATTAATCAAAGAACTAGTAGTACTTTTACCTTTAGTACCAGTAACACCAATTGTCATACAATCAGCATATTTTAAGAACAAATCAGATTGATATGTTATTTTATCTTGAAAACTTTCGTACTCTACATTCTTAAAATTAACTCCAGGAGCTTTAATAATTAAATCATATTCACCTAAATTATCTAAATAATTATCTCCTAAGATAACTTCCAAATTTTTATCATCACATAAATAACTATTATTATCTAATAACTTAGTATTTAAGTCAGCTATATATAAAAACTTATCTTTTAAATATTTTCTAATTAAGTTATAAGTAGATTTTCCTTCTCTACCAAAACCCAATATTAATACTTTATCATAACTAGCTATTTCTTTTATTATTTTATCTATCATTATTCAATGCTCCTTTAACTATATCTAATAAATAACTATCCAAATTATTATCTTTATCTATATTAGAAAGTAAATCATAATTAGGTTTAACAACTTCATAATTAGATTTATAGTACTCTAATAAATACGGAAGTTTACCATCATTCTTAGTAATTAAATTATTAACTACAAAACTAACTTCATCAATAGTACCAACACATTCAAATGGTTTAGATTCTTTTTTACCTAATAATTCCAAGAAATAATCAAGCATAGATTCTTTATCTAATAAGTTTTCTCCAAAAATAGAAACCATTTCTTCTTGCGATAAGAAATTACTCATAATTATATAGATAAATAAACATTTAGAACAATTACAACACCATCCATCAACTCTACCTATATTCTTACTCTTACCACCATTATTACAACTAATAAAGTGTTTAAAATATTTAGGGTATCTTGTAAATATACTCATTATTTGTAATTCACTTAAAGGTCTTAATAAACTAAAATATGAAATATCACTAATAAGATATTTAGATACATACTCTCTAAAATCGTTTTCAAACTCTAAACTCTTAGAATATTGATGATTAATATTAGTACCTTTAACACTAGCTTCATTAGCACTAGATTCATTAGATAATACTATATTTTTAATACCATGAATATAAGCAGTTAAATATGATATAAAGGCAATTACACTAGATAAAGGAGTATGTCCATTTAAGAAACCTTGCTTATTTAACTCTATTATTTTCTTATCAAAACATCTTTCTACATTAATAATATCTTCATCTTCTAAACCAGCAAGTTTTGCACTATCAAAACATACTTTACGATTATTTATAATGAATGCTTTTTTATTTGGAACATCACTAAGTATTTCAAGTGAAGTAATAGAATCTTTTCCTCCTCCAACTGCAACTAAGAAACCATAATATTCTTTAGTATTATTAACTTTCTTATCTTCTCCAGTACTTTCAATAGTTACAAAATCATCATAATCTGGTTTAATTCCATTAACATAGAAAAATTCACCTAATCCATTAAATAGTAATTTCTTTAACCAATTCTTTCTAAAATCATCTAAATAACCACATTTAATAATTATTTTAGGAGAACAAGTAGCTTTCCAATAACTTGCTATTTCAGATAAACCAACATTAAATACTATTGCATCTAAAGTTTTTCTATCATAAGAACAATGACTATCTTTAGGTATTTTAATAGTAGGATTAAACTCCATTAAATCTTTAATTTCAAAATTATATGTTATTAATATATAATCATCATTTTCTTCTATGTTATAACTATTGTAATAAAATTCACTATATTTATTTCTAAATTCTAAATACTTATCCATAATTACCTCCAGAATATCTCTATATATAATTATACCATGACTTTAGTATTTATATTAACTAAATTTTCATATAAAAAAAAGAGTTATTTATATAACTCTTCATAATACTAAATTAACAAGGACCATTAACAGGATTACAAGTATATGGAAGATCAACTATAGGTTCAATAGCACTACCATCTGCTTGTACATATTGTACACTAAATGTTAAATTTAATGTTTGATCTGTAGTTGGCAAATCACTAGCAGTCAAATCTTTCTTGTATTCTACCCTAACTTTAATAGGTGTATTATACCATGCAAAACCATATTCAGGATCAAGAACTGGTAATTTATGATATTGAGCGATAGTTTTATTATTCGCATTATAATAATTACCTACGTATTCAACAGTATACGAAATATATTTTTGTTGTTCAGCAGTTAAACCAGTATTTGATACTGAACCAATCATCGCATCAATAGTTCCTTTATTTATTGCATCTACTGTAAATTCATAAAAGTCTCCTGGTTTTTGTAGAGTTACAGTATAATTTACTGCAGTTTTATTAGTATCAATTCCTGCACTTGTAGCAGTTACACTACCACTTGTAGTATAAAAATTTTCAAAATGTACATCCCAAGTATTTCCTTTAATAGTAGTATTACCAGTAATATTTAATGTACTATTTAAGAAAGCATATCCAACTCCTATAGCTAAAGCAACTACAAATAATAATGCAATATAAATTTGTTTTTTGTCTCCATTCTTTTTCATAAAATCCTCCTATTATTATTTTATACCCAAAGTATACCTCAATAAAAATTGAAATGCAACAAAAAAAGAGTAGATTTATAATCTACCCTAAATATAAGATTTTATTTACCTATATACTTACAATATAATTCAATTCTATTTTTTATTCTATCTTTACCTAAAACTTTCATAATAGATAATAAATCAGGTGATTTAGTTCTTCCAGTTAAGATAACTCTAATTGCTTCGCATATATCTCCAACATGTCCCTTATACTCTTCTGGGTTATTTTTATAATCCTTAGGACTACCAGCATAACCATTATTAAGAGCAAACTCTCTAACTCCATTAAACCAATCACTATTATCTAAACTTAAATCTAAATAATTATCTACATAATCAGTAACTAAGGAAACATCATATTTCTTATCCCCATCATATTTAGAATAATTTTCTTTTTCAAACATACTATCTATCGCATATGAGAATTCTTCTTTAACATCACTATATTTAGATATATCTTTACGAGGGCGAGGTCCATCTTTTTCAATAGATAAATATTTAATCATATCATCTTTATTTTCTTCTAAAAGTTTAGCATAATCTACATCATGCTTATTAGCCCAAGCAAGTGTTTCAATATAAACATCTTCTCCACTCTTACGAGAAAAATATGTTTTTGAAATATTATTTAATTTATCTAAATCAAATAAAGTTCCTCCAACTGCCATCTTATCAAAAGTAAATGTAAAATCATCAATATTCTTATCACTATTAGCTAAATACCATTCTTCAAAATTAGAATTTAAAATAGTAGCAAGATATAATTTAACTGCATCTATTGGTATACCAACTTCATCATAATAAGACACTTTAGCTTCTGGATCTTTTCTCTTAGAAAGCTTTCTTATGTTACCATCTTCTTTTTTAGTTATAGGAGCAGTATGAGCAAATATAGGTCTATCAAATCCTAAAACTTCAAACAATTGAACATGTAAAGGTATACTAGAAACCCATTCATCCCCACGAATAACATGAGTAGTATGCATTAAATGATCATCAATAGCATGTGCTAAATGATAAGTAGGAGTTCCATCTTTTTTTAATAAAACTGTATCTACATCATGTTCAGGAAATTTAATTTTTCCTTTAATAGCATCTACTATTTCTATTTCATTTTTAGGATTTCCAGGACTTTTTAATCTAATTACATACTCTTCCCCATTAGATATTTTCTCTTTAACTTCAGCCAAAGAAAGATCCCTATCTTGAGCATATACTCCATATATCCCAATTTTAGTTTTATTAATTTCTTGTTCCTCACGAATTGAAGCAATTTCTTCTTCAGTCATAAAACAAGGATAAGCTAAACCTTGAACAATCAAATCTTTTACATAAGTTTGATATATTTCAGTTCTTTCACTTTGAATATATGGTCCATATTTTCCACCAACTCTAGCACTTTCATCAGGAGTAATTTCAAAGGCATCTAAATCATTAAAAATACCTTCAATACCATTTTCAATACTTCTTTTTTGATCAGTATCTTCAATTCTTAAATAAAATATTCCACCACTTTGTTTGGCATAAATATAATCACAAAATGATCCAAATAAACTACCCATATGAACAAACCCAGTAGGACTAGGACCAAATCTAGTAACCATAGCTCCTTCACTTAAGTTTCTTTCAGGATACTTTTCTTCATAATATTCACGAGTTTCTTTAATATTAGGAAATAAAAGTTCAGCTAATTCTATTCTTTCTTCTTTATTCATAAAATACACCTCTAATCGTATTAATAATCATGTGGCTGCCCTAGTAAGATTCGAACTTACGCGTAATGGAGTCAGAGTCCACTGCCTTACCGCTTGGCTATAGGGCAATAGTCCCTATAATTATATATTAAAATTTAAAAAAAATAAAGTATAAACTAAAGAAATAAGCAAATAATAATAAAAAAATACTCGTGAGGTATATATGAAAATAAGATTAGGCTATGTTGCAATTTCTAAAGTAATAGAGAACACCACATCAAAAACTATTACTTATACTAATTTTAAAAAAGATAAAGATATAAAAAAAATATATAATCTAATAAATAATAATTTAAATGCACTAGAAGAAATATTAAATTATAATATTAAAAATAACATTCACTTTTATAGATTAACATCCAAATTAATACCACTTGCTACTCATAAAGATGTAGAATTTGACTATATTAATCCTTTTAAAAATAAATTTAAAAAAATAGGAAAAATTATAAAAAATAATAATTTAAGAATAGATCTACACCCAGATCAATTTGCAGTTCTAAATAGTATAAACAAAGAAGTAGTAGAAAACACAATAAAAATATTAGAATACCATTATAAAATATTAGATGTTCTAAATATAAAAGACAAAGTAATAATACTCCATGTAGGTGGTAATAACTTTGGTAAAGAAAAAAGTATAACTAGATTTATTAATAATTTTAACAAATTACCAGAATACTTAAAACAATGTATTGTAATAGAAAATGATGATAAAATTTTTAATATTAAGGATACACTTTATATATCAAAAAAACTAAATATACCAATGGTATTAGATTATCATCATTATCTTTGTAATAATGATGGTGAAAAAATAGAAGATTACATAGAAGATATATTTAATACTTGGCATAAAAAAACTCCTAAGATACATTTTTCATCTCCTAAGAGTAATTTAAAAAAAGAATTTAGAGCACATCATGATTATATAAATCTATATACATTTATAGAATTTATAGAAAAAATAAAATTTGTTAATAAAGATTTTGATATTATGATTGAAGCTAAAGCCAAAGATGATGCACTATATAGATTAGTTAGAGGTCTAAAGTATAAAACTAATTACAACTTTATCGATGAAACAAGCTTTATAATTAACAAATAATATATTAATTAATTTTCTTTATATTTTGAAATGAATTAATCTCAGAATAAGAAGTAATTTGGTTTTTCCCACGTTTTTTAGACTCATAAAGAGCTTTATCTGCTTTTTTTACTAAATCATCTAATTTTTCATAACTATCAGAGACAATAAATCCAAAAGACATTGTAATATTAATATTAGAATCATCTATTGGCAAATATTGACTGACAAGTTTTCTAATTTGTTCCAATCTATCTGAAACAACATTACTTGGACAATTAATAAAAGCAAGCAAGAATTCATCCCCACCATAGCGACACACATAATCAGTATCACGAACACATGACTTAATAATTTGTGCCACATTACGAATCACTTCATCACCAATATTATGACCATAAAAATCATTTATTTCCTTAAAATCATCAATATCACACATTGCCAAAGCACTACAAGCATGAATATTTCCTAACACTCTTCTATTATTCAATTCAGTTAAAGAATCAAAATTTGCAATTTTAGCAAGACAATTTCTTTCTTCAATAAGTTGCTTAATCAATTCAAGTGTTCTAGAATCATCTATATATTTAATTCGTTCTTCTAACTCTTGAATATAAGAATATACATTATCCATATTACAACCTCTCCATATCAAAATTAAAAGTAATTAATATAATATACTATTTTATATAAATTTTATGCATACATCAACTAGATTTTATTTAAATAAAAAACCCGAACTATAAGTTCGAGTAAAATTCCTCTTGGTAGCGACGGAGGGAGTCGAACCCCCGACCTTTCGGGTATGAACCGAGCGCTCTAGCCAACTGAGCTACATCGCCATAACAACAAGCAATATAACTATAACATAATTAAGGGGTTTTGACAATACTATTTTTAATTTTTAATGAAAAATAAAATATATTTTCGCAACAAAACTTTGTAATAATGGCACTCTAATATATTGTTTTGGTTTACTACTCTCGATATTTTTAATAAGTTTATTATTTAAAGAAGAAAAATTTTTATTCTCTATTTTAGAAAACATATTTCTTTGTTTTTTATTTATAAATTCATAATCTCCATATTTTTCTTTATTATCAATCATAACTTGATTAAATCCTGTCTTATAAGCACCTAACTCTACTAATGAAACACTAATATTATTGTTCAAATATTTTAACTCTTTCATCATAGATTTTATTATAATTGATAATGCCATCTTACTAGATGAATAACTTCCTAAAAAAGGAAAAGAAAAATATCCAGCAAGTGATGATATAACAAATATTTTTCCATCTATATTATCGCTTTTCATATTATTATATACTTTCTTTATTAAACTAATTGTTGAGAATACATTAACATCATAATTATATTTTATATCATTAATATTCATATCTAAAATAGAACCACCAATTCCAATCGCAGCATTACATATCAAAATATCTATTTTTAAACTATTTACTAAATTTATATCATTAGTAGAAATATCTATCTTAAAACATAATGCATCAATATTTTCTTCTTTTAATTTTTTCTTCAAAGATTTCATTTCGTTTATAGTATGAGTACTAAAATAAACACAATGTCCCCTATTAACTAATTCTTTTCCTAAATTAAATCCAATACCACTTCTAGCACCTGTAATTAATATTCTCAAAAATATCACCCAGTATTATAATACCCAAATAAAAACTATTAATAACTTATTTATTAAGTTTATTAATAGCTTCTTCTACAGTATTTACACCAATTATTTTAATTTTTAAATTACGTTTTTTCTTTAATTTAATACATTCTTTATAATTACTCCCATTAGGAACTAAGAAAATATCAGCTTTCTTTTTAACTGCACCTAACAATTTATATTTAACTCCACCAATTTCACCTACATTACCATTACTATCTACAGTACCTGTACCAGCAATCTTTCTTGATTTAGTTAAATCATTCTTAGTTAACTTATTATAAATATCTAAAGTAGTTATTAATCCCCCAGATGATCCTGATTCACTATCTTTAAATTTTATTTCAATTTTAGGATCAGTTTTATAACTATTTATTACACCTAATGTTACACCTAATACTTTACTGCCTTCTATTTCATGTAACTTACACTTAATATTCTTTTCTTTCTTGTCTCGTATTACTCTAACTGTAACATACTCATTTTTAATACTCTGTAAATAATCTTTATAACCTTCTAAAGTATTATATGTCTTATCATTTATAGATAATATCTCATCTCTTATTTTCAAATTAGTTTTAGGTTTATCAAAAGTACCAGTAACATACACTTTAGTACTAGTAATCTTATATTCTTTATTTGCTAAAGTATAAGCTAGCTTAATCGCATTATCATTAGCTGATTTTAAATCAATATCACTTCTAAAAGCTAAATCTTCATAATCTTCTGCTTTATCATACTTATAATCATCCATATTAGTCCTCTCCCAATCTGGAATTATATAACTTACTAAATATGCAGCAATAGTACCCTTTAGTTCAGTAACATACGAAATATTAAAACTCCCTTTGCTCTTATAACTACTAGAAAGTTTTATTCTACTACCCACATCACTAATTCCCCCACCAGTCACAATATAATAATTAACTGGAAAAGATAAAAATATATAAAAAGCAAATAAAAATAAAATATATTTGTACTCATCTTTAATAAAATCAACTAATTTATCATAAAATTTCTTAAACATTTAATTATCACCTATCATTAATTATAACAAAGAAATGGAGAAATATGAAAAAAAATTATAAAAACAATTTCATCATTACATTTTTAATTATAATATTAATATTATATACAATAAATTCCAATTTAGTAGTTAATAGCATTTTAGAATATACAGAATTATTTATAAAAAAACTATTTCCAGCAAGTTTTATATTTTTTATAATTTCGTCACTATTAATAGATTATAATCTACCAGAAAAACTATCAAAATTACTACATATAAACGGAGCTATATTCTACATAGTAATAATGAGTATGATAAGTGGATTCCCTAGTGGTAGTAAATACATAAAAGACTTATATCAAAAAAATATAATAGATATAAAAACAGCTAACTATTTAATCACTTTTACTCATTTTCCAAATCCTATATTTATATTAGGATCAGTAACTACTATTTTTAAAAACAAAATATATCCTGTCTATATACTTATATCATTAATCCTATCGAACCTATTAATAGGTCTAATAACACATCCAAAAAACAAATCTAAAATGGCATATATAAAAAAAGATAACAAATCTTTTTCCATATATTTAACTAACTCTATAACATCATCAATAAAGACTATGATTATAATATATGGAACATCTATATTTTTCTATCTTATTGTAACTATAATTAATAATTATTTAAAACTAAACTTATATTCTTATATATTACTAAATGGAATATTTGATTTAACTAAAGGAATATTTCTAACTAGTTTAATTAGTAATGAAACAATTAAATCTTTACTTATAATTTCTTTTATATCTCTTGGTGGTATATCTATAAATATGCAAGTAAAAAGTATCATTTCTGATACTTTCATTAGTTACAAAAATTTTTTAATTGCAAGATTTTACCAATTAATTATTTCCATAATTATATTCTTAATTATAATCAATTGGACAAACTATATTAATTGAATATTTATTACCTAAATCCGGATGAGTTAATTCTACATATAAATGAAAAACACCATTATCAGTACTAATATTAACATCTCCAATTGTCAAACTATATACTTTTTTACACGTACCACCTATTTCTATATTATCACTTCCTATATCAGGTAGAGGAAAAGCAACTCCACCATAAGTTATACTATCAGGAGTACTTGAGCCTGGATTAGAACATGGAGTAACTTCTTCTGGAAGCGTATTATTACTACTCTTATTAATTACAATTCTATTATTAGATCCATCTTTAAAAGTAAGATCAACTGTATGATCATCAACAATATTAACACTAATAACTTGTTTCATTATTAAATCACTTTGAATATCTCTAGTAAGCAAATCTTTATATGTAATTAAACTTTCTTTATAAGATTCCTTAGTTTGCTTATCTTTCATATTAGAAACACTTGCATACATGGAAACAACAATAATAACAACTATTACAAAAGTAATTAATAATTCAATAGTAGTCATACCTTTATTATCTATTTTTCTCATTTACTTACCTCCATTGTTGCAAAAGTTTTATAATTAGGAATACTCTTACCAGCACCATCCTTAATATTAGTATGCTCAAATTCAACTATTACTCTATATTTAGCATTATTATATGATTGAAAAGCACTATAATCAGGTAAATAAGCTATATAGTTTTTAAACTCAGTATCAGTTTCTTTACGAATATTTGGCCATCCATAATCACTATAGTCAGACCTCATTCTTCCCTTAAATGTTGTAATATTATAACGAGTTAAAAAAACTTTTTTTATATTTAACTTTTCCCATAAATTATCACACATAACTTTTTCACTAGTATTATTAGCATATAAAGAATTACAGTTAATAATATATAATTCAATAGTACTTAATGGTGTTGGAGAATGTTCCGGCGATTCTTCAATACGATAACCTTTACCAACGTCAAAAGTGCTATCCTGAATCATTCTTTTTACCCAAAATGCTCCATATTTACTGTCAACATCATCATAAGCTTCTCTTCTTTCATATTCACCTATTAATGGAAAAAAGTTAATATATATAATAGATAATATAGTTACAACAAAGACTGTTGTGATTAATGTTTCAACCAAAACAAACCCCTTTTTGTTGGTTTTAAAATATTTTTTCAAATTTATCATCTACTTTCTTGCTATTATCATAAAATTATTATATAATAAAAAAAGATAAAATACCATAGCAAAGTAAACAAAAAGGGGTTGAAATAGTATGGTTAAGTTCGATTTTACAAAAACGCCTATAACTCAGATAGCTGACTATATTATTTTAGCGGCTGCTAAAATGAATTCGTCTGATATCCATTTTGATCCAAGAGAAGATGGAATGATTGTTAGATGCAGAGTTGATGGAGAACTACAAAATTATACATATATACCAAAAGCATATGAAAGAAATTTATCTACAAGACTTAAGCTTCTAGCTAATATGAACATTACTGAAACAAGACTTCCTCAAGATGGTGCCATTAAAGGTAAATTCGGTGAAGTTTATTTAGACATGCGTGTATCTTCTCTGCCATTAAACGAAGGAGAAAAAATAGTTATTCGTATCCTTGACTATTCTAGAAGTTTAGAGGGATTAGATAAATTAGGTTTTAATGACAAAAACTTAGCAAAATTAAAAAGAATGATTAGAGTACCTAATGGAATGATTTTAATAACAGGTGCTACTGGATCTGGTAAATCTACTACTACATATTCTGTTTTACAAACATTGAATAAAGAAGAAACAAATATTATCACTGTAGAAGACCCAATAGAAATGAATATCGAAGGATTAAATCAAGTACAAGTTAACTCAGAAATTGGGATGACTTTCGCTGCTGCCCTTCGTTCTATCTTAAGACAAGATCCAAATATAATACTTATCGGAGAAATTCGTGACTCTGAAACAGCCCAAATAGCTGTCCGTGCCTCAATCACTGGACACTTAGTTTTATCTACAATCCATACAAACAATACCCTATCAACTGTAGAACGTTTACTTGATATGAATGTTGAAAGATATTTATTATCTTCTGCTCTTACTGGTATTATTTCTCAAAGATTAGCTAAACGAGTATGTAAAAAATGTCGTATTGAAAGAGAAACTACTGAGTATGAAAAGAAATTATTAAAACTTAACCTACATAAAGATATAGATAAAGTATGGGAAGCAAATCCTGAAGGATGTAGCGAATGCCATAACGGTTATAAAGGACGTATTGCTATACATGAATTACTAGAACTTGATGATGAAATAAGAAATGCCTTAAATAATGAAGATTTAAAGAAAGAAGATATCAAAAAATTAGTATATACAGAAAATGTTATTACTATGTTACAAGATGCTTTAGGAAAAGTTGTTGAAGGTATAACTACTTTTGAAGAAGTTTATAAGATTATGGAAATTGATGATGAAAACTCAATATTTGAAAATATGGATAAAAATAAACTAAATCAAGAAATGAATAAAACCGGTGCTAAAAAAATAGCAACTAAATTAGTAGTACCTACTTTCCAAAAATTAGAAAAAACTCCTACTCAAGTAGAAAATAATAATCAAGTAAAAACTACTGTAAATACTCAAGTAGTAAGCAACAATCAAACACCAACTATTGAGACTACAGAAGCTAATAAGAATATAGTTCAAGCACAACAACCTACAACAGAACCTATTAAAACCGAACCTGTAGTAGAAGAAAATAAACAACAAGAAAATGCAACACCTGTTACACAACCTACAAATATAACTATACCAGTAGCTGTTCCACAACAAGTTGTAACTGGTCCTACTACTCAAGCACAACAACCAATAACACCTGTAGCGGTATCTCAACCTGGTCAATCTAAAATACAGCAACCAACACCTTCAGTTGAAACTCAACAACCATCTGCAATAATGGCTACGCAAAAAACAGTTGTAGCTCAACCTAATACTCAAACAACACAACCAGTACCTATTACTACACCACAGCCTATTCAACAACCAGTAACCCAAACAACTCCACCGGTAGCCACACCACAACCTGTTCAACCTCAAGTGCAACAACCTGTAATTGCTATACCAATAGTAGACAATAAATAAAAATAACATTCATAATTGAATGTTATTTTTTTATATAATTATATACATCTAAAACCGTTTGATTAAAATCCTCAAAATTAACATCAAACCATTTAGTATCAAATTGATGTTTAAAGAAAGTATATTGTCTTTTTGCATATCGTCTGGAATCTAATTTAATTTTTTCTATAACATTTTCAATAGTCTCATTATTAAATAGATAATCATAAAATTCTTTATAACCAATCGCACTATTTAATACTCTAGAAGTTTTATAATAATCTTTCAAACTATTCACTTCATCTACTAATCCATTATTAATCATAGCATCAACACGTTTATTAATTCTTTCATATAAATAATCTCTATCAGTAGTAAGTCCAATTATTCTACAAGGATATAATAATTCATCTTTCTTATCACTTATAACTTCATCATTTTCAAGCTTATTCAACACACGAACTAATCTATGTCTATTATTTACATGAATATCTATATTTTCATTATATTCATGTATTTTATTTAATATTTCAGAGTTGCTTAAATCATCATAATTATTATAAATAGTACCTTCTGTAAATTCATAATTATAAAGTGCAGCCTTAATATAAAGTCCAGTACCACCAACTATAACAACTCTTTTACCACGAGCAGTAATATCTTTTATTAAGTCTCTTACATCATTTTGATAATCAAACACTGAATATTCTTCACAAACATCACGTATATCAATTAAATGATGAACAATTCCCTCGCGCTCTTCTATAGTTGGTTTAGCACTACCAATATCTAATTTATTATAAATAGCAACAGAATCACCATTTATTATTTCGGCATCTAGCATCTTAGCAAGACTAGTACTTAATTTAGTTTTACCTACACCAGTAGGACCTACTATTACAATAATATCTTCCATAACTTACCTCTTTTTAGTATACGTTACAATAGCATCATCCACATTACTATTATCAAAAGTTGGAATCCACTCTATAGATAAAGAATTACCCTTCAAAGCATTTACAACATTCTTTAGATTATATGTACAAAGAGCATGATTATTACATCTAACATCTTCAACAGAAAAATCATATAAATATAATAACTGCATTATACCTTCATCATTTAAATGCTCTTTCCAACTATCAAACTTTTCTCTTAGAAATTTATAACAATCATTACTACCAGCAAAAAATTCTAAGTATTGAAGTATATTAGATAATACAATTCTATCATAATTTCTATTATCTAATAAACTTCCTATATTAAATATATCACCCTGAACAAAATCTATACAATCATCTTTTAATCTCTCACATAACAATTCATAATTCTCATCACTTTGTAAATAATTATTCATATTAACAACAGAATTAACTTCGTGTAAATCTTTAGAAAAAGGTATACTGGATACTTCTAACACCTTACGATATAAATCTTCTCTAGAATTATTTAATATTAAATTTCTTTTAATTTTATAATACTCATATACATAAGGATTAATATCAAAAATAGTTATATTTTTTACTCCTAACACTAATGCATTAAATGCTTGATCGCAAGATGAACCAACTGTTAAAAGACTTGTATCTTTAAGATCTAAACTTGATAAATATTCACTTACTGCTTCAGTAGCAAAAGGAAAAACTTTATTAAAAGAATTAGATTTTGTATCACAACCACATCCTGTATTTAACATTTGTCAAAACACCCCCAAAGATTAGAATATTTTAACATACAAAAAAAGAACTTGTCAAGAACGCTTAAACATCCTCTCAAGTTCATATTTAGTATAAGTAATAATAGTTGGTCTACCATGAGGACAAGTAAATGGATTATCACATTTTCTTAATTCATCAAGTAAAAACACTTGGTCTTCCTCTGATATATAATCATTTGCTTTAATAGACATACGACAAGCTTGTGTTGCGGCCATTCTCCATACAAACTGATCAAAGTCTAATGTCTTCTTCTCAATTACAGTATCTACTGCTTTTCGAATACATTCATCAGAAAATTCATCCATTACCCAATTAGGATGTGTTCTAACAATAATAGTATTCATACCAAACTCTTCGGTCTTAAATCCATATCTTTCTAATTCTTCAAAATTATCTTTAATAATTAAAAATTCATCATAAGAAAGTTCTATTTTAACCGGTACTAACAAATCAACAATTCCCTTATCTTCTTTAATCTTTTTCATAGTCTTTTCATAATTAATACGTTCAGCTGCAGCATGTTGATCGATTAAATACATACCATCTTCATTTTCTGCCACAATATAAGTTAAAAAAACTACTCCTCTAGGTATCATTTTCTTAATTCTATTTTCTTTCTTAACTTCTTTTTCTTCTATAACTTCCTCATTAGAAATATCTTTTTCATACTTAGTATTATCATCATTAACTTCAAAATTTAAAACAATTTCCTCATATGATTCACTCTTAGGAATAACTTCTTCATAAGTATTCTTAGAAAAAGCTCTTTCTAATTGCACACTAACTTCATTTACACTTCTAGTATCTCTAACATTAGCACTCGGTATTAAAGTAAGTTTTTCTAACTCATCAGTAACCATCTTCTCTACTAATGTCTTTAATGTATCCATCTTAGAAAACTTAATATCCATTTTAGTTGGATGAATATTAATATCTATTAATATTGGATCTACATCTATATTTAAAACAATTATAGGAAATTTACCTTTAGGTATATATGTATGATAACAATCAACTATAACTTTATTTAAATTATTATTTTTAATTACTCTACCATTAACTAATGTAGTAATTGAACTTCTACTACTACGAGACATTTCAGGATATGATATATATCCATGTACATAGTAATCATCATTTTCAGATGAAACTTCTACCATCTTCTTAGTAACATCTGCCCCATATATTTTATATATAACTTTTAATAAATCACCAGATCCATCAGTATCAAGTAATACTTTATCATTATTTATTAAACTAAATTTAATATTTGGATAAGAAAGAGCCATCTTATTAACATAATCAATTATATTAGCAAGTTCTACATATAAGTTTTTTAAATACTTTAATCTAACTGGTGTATTATAAAATAAATCTTTTACTCTAATAGTAGTACCTTTTACTAAGTCACTAACTTCAACATGTAAGTCCTTACCACCAGACATAGTTAAATATGTCCCCTCTTCTCCATTAGAAGTCTTTAATTCAACATTTGAAACAGATGCAATTGAAGGAAGAGCTTCACCTCTAAAACCAAGTGACTCAATATTAAATAAGTCATCTAACTCTTTTAATTTTGAAGTAGCATGACGTGAAAAAGCAAGTATAGCATCATCTTTATCCATACCCACTCCATTATCGCTAACCTCAATTTCTTTAACACCAGAATCAATTAATTTAATTGTAATTTCATCACTACCTGCATCAATAGAATTTTCAACTAATTCTTTAACAACATTCATAGTCTTTTCAACAACTTCTCCTGCCGCTATCTTATTAGCTAAAACTTCATCCATTACTTGTATTTTACTCATTAAATCACATCTTTCTATTCATTAAAATCTACAGTTTCTTTATGACCACTTGGACAATCAATAGATACAGTATATTTATAACTATCTATAGCACCTTCTGTATTATTCTTTACAACAGTAACAGTACCTCCACATGATTCATCCTTTTTATTAGGATCAATTGGATCTTCTAAAAATTTTTCACTAACTAATTCTTCAAATTCAATAGTCCAACCACTACTTGGAATTTGAATACCTTTATTCAATATATAATTAGTAGTTGCAGTATGTGCACTTTTTACTATCGTGTCATATGCTTGTTGTTTAGAACTTTTTAAATACCTTCCTACTCCCACAACTGCAATTCCTGCAAGTATACCCATAATAGCAACAACTGCCAACAACTCTACTAATGTAAACCCTTTTTTATTCATATTATCATCTCCTATATATAATTATACTATATTTCTTTCAAATAAGTAATTAATTTTTCTGCAGCATCTTTTCCGATTACTGAACTAACCTCATCTATGCTTGCCTCTCTTATTTTCTTTAAAGAACCAAATTTCTTAAGCAATTCTTTCTTTCTAACTTCACCTATACCAGGAGCTAAATCTAATACACTAGATAGCATACCCTTAGATTTAATATTTCTATGATAAGTTATTGCATAACGATGTACTTCATCCTGTATACGAGTTAAAAATAAGAATAATTTACTATCTTTAGATACATCTAACATTTCGTACTTATCATTCATAATATAACTTGTTCTATGCTTATCGTCTTTTACTAAACCAATAATTGGTATATCAAGTCCTAGTGAACTAATTATCTCTTTAGCAATACTAATCTGTAATTTACCCCCATCCATAACTATTAAATCTGGTCTTACTAAGTCCTCCATTAATACTTTATAATATCTTCTATATAAAACTTCCCTCATAGCCCCTAAATCATCTTTAACATCTACACTTATCTTATACTTACGATACTCATTCTTTAAAGGTAAAAAGTCATCAAATACAACCATACCACCTACATAAAAAGTACCAAATAAATGTGAGTTATCAAATGATTCCATACGAGATACTTTATCTAGTTTTAATAACTCTTTCAATTCATTAATTGCATCAATTCTTAATAAATCATCTTTTTTCAAAGTTTCTTCTTCTAAATCCATCTGTTCTTTAGCATTCTCATAAGCTAAATCTAATAAATTCTTTAATTTACCCTTCTTAGGAACTACAACTTTAACATTAAAATAATCCTCTATTAGTTTATAATCTAAACTATCAGGTACATATAATTCCTTAGGTAAAACACCAACTTTATCATAAAACTTAATTAAATATTCGACTACTTCCTCATTTATATTATCTATCGTACTTATAATTTCATTATGTCTACCAAATAAAAGACCATCTCTAATAAAGAATATTTCTATCGACAAATAATTATTATCGTTATAATAATTAACTAAATCAAAATTATATCCCTTATTTAAATCTATTTTTTGTTTTCTTAGAGTAATATCAATATCTTCTAACATATTCTTAAATTCTAAGGCTCTTTCATAGTTCATAAGATTACTAGCTTTATTCATTTCATCCTTAATTTTTTCTACTATTAACGATGAATCTCCCTTTAAAAAAGAAATAATTTCTTTTTTCATATTATTTATTTTATCCGGATCGATATCTTTAACACAATAACCTAAACACTCATTAATATGATAATATAAACATAATTCCTTCTTTAATCTATCACACTTTCTGAGTGGATATAATCTATTAATCATATTAACTGTTTTTCTAGCCGCACTAACATTTGGATATGGACCATATAAATAATTTTTATTCTTTTTTCTTTTTACATTACGAACTATCTTTAATCTAGGATACACCTCATTAGTAAGTTCTATATAAGGGTAACTTTTATCATCTTTTAATAATATATTATATTTAGGATCATATTTTTTTATAAGAGTAATCTCTAATATTAAAGATTCTAATTCACTAGATGTTACTATATATTCAAAATCATCTATGTCTTCAACTAACATTCTAGTCTTACCAGTAACAGTACCAGTAAAGTAACTCTTTAATCTATTTTTTAAATTCTTAGCTTTACCAACATAAATAATAACTCCATCTTTATTCTTCATTTGATAACTTCCAGGCTTAGTTGGTACTAAAGATAGCTTTTCTTTAAAGTCTTTCATAAAATCACCATATACATATTATAACTTAATTTTTCAAATAATAAAACGATTTTACTTGAAATATATTAAAATATGTGATATAATTAACAAGCTGTCTGAGAAAAGGAGGAAAAAAATGAAAATTAACACACCTAATGATTTATCTGAGAATGTTAATATCACTGTAGATGAAAACATTACTAAAATCGATATTAAAAAAGATTGTAGCCTAATGCTTTTCTATTATGAAATTACAAATAAATTAACAAAAGAAATTGCAGATAAAATTAATATGAGTAGTATTTTCAATGGTAGTAGAATAAACAAAAAAACACTATATATAATAGACCAAAATAACAAAGTCTACAATATATCACTTGAATATGATAAAAACGATAATATCATTTATGAAAAATCATTTATATCAGAACGTTCTACTGATAATAATCAATTTATTGAAACAACTCTTAAATTTCTTCCAAATAACAATTTTTCAGTAACTAAAAAGGATACTAAGAATTTAAACAATGGTTTCAAAATATATATGAGTGACAAAAAAGAACAAGATAAATTTATAGAAAATCAATACGACGTTGGTACAAACGGTAAAGATGATTTCATACTATCAAAAAGAGATGCATTTGCATCAATCAATAGTATGTTAAATAAATTAGAAAGCATTGAAGGTATTGATAAAATAATCTCAACAGAAAGATTATTTAACTATGTAGGGGTAATTCCTAAAAACAAATATATACCTATAATAAAAGATAATAGTATTTCAATTTCATATAAAGATACTGAGGAAAATTATGAAAGTTTCGATATAGTTTTTAATAGAACTAAAGAAATAATTGGTAAATTAATTTTAGGATATGACCAAACAGGAATAATTAATAGTGTAAACTATGAAATATACAAAGACTATCAAGAAAAACGTCTTGAAACAAGAGCTTTAAAATTATTAAGAAGAATATTAGAAGAAAATAATATCCATGACAATAAAATATTAAATCAATTACCAGAAAACACAAAAAAGGATATTAATAATATGACTTCTATTAAGCCAATGCAAAAAATAAAAAAAGAAAAACATCTAAATTAAGATGTTCTTTTTTATTTATTAAATTTCTCCATAGATTTCATCATTTGATTAATTTGTTTTTGATTTGGTTTTCTTCCCATTTGCATCATTAAAGTTTTAATCATTTCTTCATTAATTGGTGGATTATCTTTTAAATATTTTGTCATTAATTTACGTGATACAAAAAATCCAATAACTGCACCAATAATTATTCCTACTAATATTAATAAAATATCATGTATCATTTTATCACCTTCCTCAGTAATATTTTACTAAATAACAACAAATTATACAACCCTAAATAGTCATTGTAACCATTTTTTTATCAAGAAAAAAATAATCTTGATATCTAAATTCACAAATAAAATAATTATTATTATATTTCTTTAGAATATCAAAAAAAGAAGAATATTTTTGTTCTGTTTCTAATTTTATATAACATTCTTTAACAGTAAGTCTACTAACCTCATCCTTATAAAGATTATTATATATATGAACATTATCTCTCTTAGAATAAGGAATATTACCATGAAGTTTTAAAAATAAATGACGATCTAAATCACTTTTATCAATTCTGTTGATTAATTGATTTAAGAGATTATAACCATATTTAACTTCATGATTATCCAAATAATATATTCCCTTAAGTATCGAAAATAAAATTCGCTCATTATCCTTGTATAAATTAACAAACTCATCTTTTATATTAAAAATAAAATAGACCATAATATATCACCACTCATATTGTAGCAATAACTAAGGTCTATTTTTGTCGAATTATTTTAAAAGATCTTCTACTTTTTCTTCTAAAGTATCAACATCAAATCCATATTTCTTATAAACGTCTAATCTCTTACCACTAGTACCAAATTGATCCAATGTAATTAAATATTTTTTATTAAATACAATTCTATTCCAAGATAGAGATGATCCAGCTTCAATAACAATTTTTCTTACTTCAACTGGTAATACTTCATCAATATATTCACTAGATTGTTCTTGGAATCTAGAAATAGATGGCATAGAAACAACTCTTACATCAATACCTTTAATTTGTAATCTCTTAGCTATTTCAATAGCTAAATGAACTTCTTCTCCAGTAGATATTAAAATACCTGCAGGTTTTCTACCTGAATCAAACACTACATATCCACCACGACTAACTTCACTAACTTTAGTAGCATCAAGAATTGGTAAATTAGTTTTTGATAGTGATATAACAGAAGGACCACTACTTTTTTCTACAACTACCTTATATGCACCAATAACTTCATTAGCATCGGCAGGCCTAAATACTTCTATATTTGGCATAGCTCGTAAAGAAGTTAATTGTTCAACAGGTTGATGAGTAGCTCCATCCTCACCTACACTAATAGAATCATGCGTAAATATATATGTAACAGGTAAATCCATCATAGCAGCTAATCTAATAGATGGTCTCATATAATCACTGAAACTTAAGAAAGTAGATCCATACGTTCTATATCCGCATAAAGATATACCATTAAGTATAGCTCCCATAGCATGTTCTCTAACACCAAAGAAAATATTTTTACCCAAATAATCTTCACTAGAGAAATCTCCACCATCCTTAATATAGTTTTTACATGCTCCAAATAAATCAGCACTACCACCTAAAATATTATTAGAATTCTTAACTATTGAATTTAATATTTTACATGAAGTATCTCTAGGAGCCTCTATATTATCCTCAGGTGCATCATAAATAAGCTCTTTTAATTCAATTCTCTTATCATCACTAATTAAATATTCAATTTCCTTTTGTAATTCTTCATCTAAACCACTAACAGCCTTTTCAAATTTAGATTTAATGTTTTTACAACGTTCTCCTATATAATATTGCATATCTTCCATAGCAGTTTTAGATATTGTAAAAGGTATATCTCTAATATCCATTTTACTCTTGATTTCAGTAATATCATCTTTAGATAATGGTTTTCCATGAACAGCATTAGTACCTTCTAATTTAGAATACTTACCAATTGTAGTTTTAATCTCTATTAATGTTGGTTTATTAATACTCTTCTTAGCTTCTTCTATTGCTAAAGAAATTAAATTATAATCAGTACCATCTTCTACCCTAATATAATTCCAACCCATAGCTTTAAATCTAGATTCTATATCTTCATTAAAAGTAAGATTAGTATTACCATCTAAACAAACATCATTAGAATCATATAAAACAATAAGTTTATTAAGTTTTAAATTTCCAGCTAAACTACACGCCTCATAAGAAATTCCTTCCATTAAATCTCCATCACCACATAAGGCATATGTATTAAAATCAATAATTTGTTTAGAATTAGTATTAAAACGTGCTTCTAAATTAGCTTCTGCAATAGCCATACCAACAGCCATGCCAATACCTTGTCCTAACGGTCCAGTAGTCGCATCAACTCCTGGAGTCATTTTATATTCAGGATGTCCAGGTGTCTTAGAATCTAATTTTCTAAAATCTTTTAAATCATCAATACTAAGATCATATCCAGACATAAATAATGTTGCATATAAAAGTGCAGAACCATGACCAGCAGACATAACAAATCTATCACGATTAAAAAATTTAGGATCCTCAGGATCAATTCTCATATGATGAGCATATAAACTATATATTATAGGCGCAGCACCAAGTACAATACCAGGATGTCCACTACCCGCTTCATCTATCATATCAATTCCTATAGATCTAATTTGATCAATAATTTTACCTTCATCTATTTCAGATTCTTCTCTAATAGTTGTTATCAAGAAAATCACTCCTTTATATAAATATTATAACATAAATAAATTATTTTTAGTAAAACTACTAACTTTTCTAACTATATTATACTATAAACTGTAAACAAACACTAAAAAAGACTTATAAATACTTCTTTAAGTCTTCCACTAATCTTTCTTGCATAGCTACAAATTTTGAAATAATATCATAAACATCTTCATCAACCTTTTTATTATTTAGTAATTTTCTACCTTCTATAACACCCATATTAACTCCTTGAAGCATAATTTCTGCTATTTTAGAATTACTTTTATCAGTCATAGTCTTCATCTCAACCCCAGACCATGTCATAGCCTTTGTCATCATACCAGTTTCATTAGGTTCCCTATCACTATTATATTTATCATATAAAATTTCCACTTCATCAGATATTTCTTTATAATCATTATAACTCTTATTTAATAGCTTTTCTAAAGACGAATCCTCTACTTTATCCAACAAATATTTAACTGCATCCATTCCCATACAAGCACCCTTATTTACTTCATCTAAAGCATTTATATTTTCCATATATTATTCCTCCCCTAATATTATGTACTGAAATATTCTTTTTATTCATATACATAATTAAGGAGGAATCAATGAATAAATATATTAAATTAAAACTAATAGGTACAACTATTGCTTTTTTATTAACTTTTCCAATACATTTCTTATATAGTAAATTTCCTAATATTATAACTAGTATAATATCTCCAGTAAACGAAAGTATAGCTGAACACATGAAAATATTATTTACAAGCATTTTAATTGCTGGAGTAATACAAAAATTAATTGTAATTAAAAAGAATTTAAAAATAAACAATGTTTGTATTTCTAACTTTATTGCTGCACTGCTCTCAATACCCATATTTTTAATTATGTTTTTACCATTATACAAACTAATAGGTGAAAACCTTCCTATAACCATAATAATCATGTTTATAGCGATTATAATATCAGAATTAATATCTTTATACATAATGACTAAAAATGACCTTAAATTAGAGAATAAAGCCATTATTTTTACTATCATAATATATATGATATTTTATACATTAACTATATATCCACCAGATACTAACTTTTTTATTGATCCAATAAACAACACAAAAGGAATTAAGAAAGATATATCTAAATAACAACATCATGATTATAATTCAAGTAACATTCAAACAATTTAGATATATCTTCTTTTTTTATTGAAAATTCTACATTTCTATTTTTATATTTTCCTGAAAATTCTCCACTCTTACCAATTCTAGAAATAATATTTATTTGTAAGATATTATTTTCTATTAACTCTATAAACTTTTCAAATCCAAGAAGTTTATAAAAAGAAATTGCATAATATCTATAATATTGCATAGTATCTTCTTTTTTAATACTTGCTCTTACAAGTGCAAGTTTTTTTAATTTAGTCTCAAAATGGTTTTGCAATGTACTAAATGTTATATAAGATTCGCGTTCAAGTAAAACACCATTTTTATCATAAACACACAAATATATTAGTTTTTCATCGTGATTAACCTCAAATAGAAAATTATATTTATATGTAGAATTAATTTCAGAAGAAATTTTTCTATATAAAACTTTTTTATCAGAAAAACTACCATCATAATGTCCATATTTATCAGTCAATCTCACTATCTCATTTCCAGGGCCATCAAAAGCAACAGTAAATAAAAATAGTGGATACAAACTATATCGTGATGTGCATTTTATTTCAATATCATTAAAATCCGGATTATATTTACTGTCAGGATATTTATTAATTTCTTTCTCGAAAGTAAGTCCAATACTCCCCCATCCATTGCAAACACCTGGAATCCATCTTTTTGAAGAAATTTGTTTAAATAATTCTAATAGTTCCGTTGAATTTTTGTCGAGCATCAAATCACCTCCTTTTTTCTTACTCACTTATATTATTAGAAAAAAATCATGAAAATCCTAAAAAAAATATAAATTTTATAATTTTTTATCACTCGCCCCACACAAAAAAAATAGACCTTTTGGTCTATTTATTTCTTAGTGGTGCGAGTAACAGGAGTTGAACCTGCACGTCATAGACACTAGATCCTAAGTCTAGCGCGTCTGCCAATTCCGCCATACTCGCATATAAAAATGGTGGACCCTATAGGACTCGAACCTATGACCGCACGGTTATGAGCCGCGTGCTCTAACCAACTGAGCTAAGGGTCCATGACCATTTAATAATAACACATATTTTTTCATGTTGCAATAAAAAAAGTAAAAAAAATCGATTTTTTTAGCCAGTTGGTTAGAGCCGCAAATAACATAATCTTTTTTACTTTTTAATAAGAATCTTTTCAAAGTGTTGATAATCAAGTGGTTCCATAGGAGGATTCCAATCTCCACCCCATTCAAACCCACATTCACTAAATAATTTATAAGCCAAATCTTCATGAGTAATAACATGAGAAACACCTATATTTCTATTATTAATATAATAAATTTCTTCGTCACTCATACCATCACATATAGGCTTTCCATCCTCATCAAATCTGACATATGGATTTTCATAAGGATTAATATCTATAGCATGACCAGTAGCATGCTTAGAAAGATATGTTTTACCAGCTATCTTTCTATAGTTAAAACAAGATGAATTATTAGCTCTCATAGAAGCTTCATCTGTAGTCAAAGGATCTCCAGCCCATAAATCATCAACAAGTCTAACACTATACAATTCATATTCATTTCTAAATAATTCCTTAAATATAAATAAAGTATCATCTAGTATATCTTTATTAACAATAATTTCTCCTCTTTGTATATCATGATTATAATCATAATACATAACTTGTACATATCTCAAATCACTTAAAGAAATATCATCATTAACTCTATATGATTTATTAATTATCCTATTATAAATATCATCACCAATAGAAATACATCTACCACAAAAATATCTATCACTATTTTCTAATATCATATTTTTCATAAACACCTCTAACAAAAAAATAGAATTAAAAATCCTATTTTCCTAACATATTAAGTAAATTAATTTTAAACATATCTTTTTCTGGATTTGTTTTAGAAATCATTACTCCCTTATAAGTAGATAATTCAGCTCTATGTCCTTCATCTAAAATACCTTCAGGAGTTATATTAGTTAAAAGGATAATACCTTTTTCAGTATAAACAGTATAATGTAACATAATTTCTCCATGAACTTTAGCAAATAATTCATCAGTAGGTAATTTTAATTCATAAGAAACAGTTTTATCTTTATCATTTTTAGATACTTCTACTCCTAAAAAATTACCTTTTCTAAGTTCTGGATAATAATTAAAAGTTAATTTTTTATAAGCAAGCATATTATACTTTCTTACTGATCTTTCTTTCTTTCTAAAATCATTTTCATCAAGATATTCAAATATATAAGTCTTTTCCATATATATTCAACCCCCCATAATGTAATTAATACAACTTTTCTTTGAACCCCTATATCTTCAAAGTACACATATTATAGCACAAAACAATAATTTTGTCAAATTCTTTACACACATTTTTCATATTTATATTAATAAAAAGAACTTTATAACACTATTTTACATGCCATAAAATTCAAAATATTTATTAGTTACTTTCTGAGTAATTCGATATGTTACTAAACTAGCAAAATCACTAGAACCGTTAGGATGTGAAGAATCTGGTGATGTTACTATTACAGACATTTTAGGTTCATTAGCTGGAGCATAACCAATAAATGAGCTAGTAATTGTTTCAGTATCAATAACTCCATCATTATCAGTATCTAAGAAACTTTGAGAAGTTCCAGTCTTACCAGCAGAATCATATTTAGAATCTATATATCCTATACCATATGCCCCAGACTCATGCATAACTGCATAAAAACCTTTCTTCATTCTATCCATATACTCTTTCTTAGTGTCTATTTTATTTAATTCTTTCTTCTCAAAAGTATATATTGTCTTTCCTAAAGAACTATTAGAAGTAGATTCATGAACTTCTTTTAATAAATGCGGTTGTAATCTAGTACCCCCATTCGCAATAGTAGATATATATTGAGAAAGTTGTATTGGTGTATATGTTTCATATTGCCCCATAACAAAATCAAGTAAATTACCAGCACTAACATCTTTAGATGTATACCCTAAACTCTCTACTGGTAAATCGATTTCGCTCTTAACGCCAAGACCAAATGAATGATACATTTTCCTATAAGTATCAAAAGCTTTTTGATTAAAATTCATTTTCATATTAGGGAAATACTCTTGACCATTTACTCTAATAGCTGTTTTAAATTGATATACATTACTACTCTTAGCTAAAGCAGTTATATCATTAATAGTACCTAAAGTATGTGAAGAACACTTCTCAGGTGCACCAGCAACTTTAATACACTCATCAACCATAGACTCACCCATCTTAATAGCCCCTGTATTATAACCTACTAACATAGATGCCCCCTTAACCACAGAACCAGGTGTTATAGGTGATGTTAGAATACTAGTAGTAGAATCAACTATCTTACCATTAACAACCCTCTTAGAAGCCATTGCAAGTATCTCTCCAGTATTAGGATCTTGTATAACAACACTAGAATGATCATAATAATTTGTATTAGCCTCACTCTTAGTTTTTAATACTTCCTCAGATAAAATACCTTCAAGTTCTTTTTGTAATTCAATATCAATAGATAAAACTATATCATTACCTCTTTTTCCTTCTTTTATTAATTTTAATTCATGAGAGTTAACAACTTCATACTCACTCTTCTCACCCTTCAAATACTTTTCATACTGTTTTTCTATATAGCTAAGACCAACTCTATCATTTAAAGCATATCCTTCTTTTAAATACTCATTCTTAACCTCCAAAGGAATACCCTGACTACTGGTAGAAACAGTACCTAAAATACTTCTAAAAGTATCACCATAAGGATATACTCTCTCCCATTCTAACTTAGTATTAAAGCCATTTAAACTAGCATTATTTTCAGCTATATAAGCATACTCTTTATCACTAGCATTAGATTTAATAATCTTTTCCTCATAAGTATAACCTTTATTCATTAAATAATATAAATATGCAGCTTTTAAATCAGTATCATTAAATTTATTTAACTCTTTATCAGTAATTCTCTTAATCTTCAATTCTTCTATATCATTAGAACTAAGCTTACGAGCCTTTAAAAGTTCATACTCATCATCAGTAATCTTCCCACGACAAACATCAGGATATTTAACTAAATAAAATTCTTTTTTAGCCCTAATAGTTATTTTATTATAATCCAAATCTAAATGAGGAGAAACCTGATATGCAAGCTCAATCATATCACTGTTTTTGAAACCTTTACTCTTTTTAAACACTATACTCTTAACAGCTTTATTATCTACTATAATTCTATGCTTTCTATCATATATTCTTCCTCTAGGAGAACTACTGCCTTGAATTTTAGTATATGATAAATCACTAAGTATACTCTTATATTTATTATTATCAATAACCATTACATAATAAAGCTTAACTCCAATAACCATAAAAAGTGAAATAATAATTACAAAAAATACAATTATTCTATTATTAAGAATCTTATCATAATTAATTCTAACACCAGGCTTATATATACTCTTCTTTTTCATAATTATCATTCCTCCTAATATATAGTTTATCACATTTTTTAAAACTTATTTCATATATTTTAATAGAGGTGAAATATGTATAAAGAATTAATAAAAAAATATATAAAAAATTTGACACCACAAGACATAAAAAACTATGCTCTAAGTCTTGACGTAAACTTAACTAATGAAGAAGTAAATATAATATTTAACTTTCTACTACAATATTATGAAGAACTACTAAATAAAAATACAAAAGTTTTAGAAAAACTAAAACCATACTTAAGAGATGATTTATATAATAAAATAATTATTTTATATGAAGAAAAAAAGAACAAGTATTTATAATAATTACTTGTTCTTTTATTAATTAGTAAGTATACACGCTGGAAAAGTACCAAAACTACCATTTATAGGATATCCACCAGAACCAGTCTGATATTTAACTGAATCTCTACTAAGTGAAGATGACTCTATTCCAAAGTTATATAAATTACCTCCACCATTACCTTTAATCATATATCCCGTCTTTGAATCATCAGAAAGTAAAATATAGTATTTAACAGTATCACCAGTTTTTTTAATTAGAATCCAACCAACGACTTTTCTCTTTGTAAAAGGAGAAACTACTTTTGATTCCATAATACCATCAGTTTCAGAGTCAATAGGAATATAATATGTATTATCACTAGTAGCCTCACCACATACATAAGATCCACTAAGCATTAATTTTTTTGTAGCAGCAATATACTCTTCAGCAATATTAACAAAAGTATCCTTCTTAGAATTTTCAATGTATCTTTGTACAGCTGGTATTGCAACTAACATCAAAATACCCATAATAACTATAACTGCAAGTAATTCAATTAAAGTAAAACCTTTTTTATTCATAAAAACACTCTCCTATCTTGATAATTACATTTTACTACAAAAAAAATTTCAAAACAATACTGAAATTTACATAAAATAAAAAGTAAGTAAATCTTACTTACTATTATTAATATTTACTGCACATAAATCTGTTGCTGGTTTATTTATATTAGCAAAATTACTAGTAGAATCAGAAATATCTCCTCGTGACATAGTATCAGCATTAACATAATCGCTTAAACCATGTTTAGCATTGTCTGTTGCAATAACTTTATATGAATGATTATGTGTTGCAGAATCAACTTTTATTTGCACATATCCATCTATTCCTTTACTTCTATCATAAGGTGACTTACCACCAGACTCTAATAGACCATCTGTTGCAGTATGAAATTCAACATAATAAGTACCAGAATTACATGTTGTAGTAGCACCTTCAGCAGGTTTCAAATAACCACCAGCATCTGCGTGTCTGACTGCATTAACATATTCTGCTAAAGTAGAAATATATGTATCCCTTCTTGAGTTTTCAATATATCTTTGTATAGCCGGAATTGCTACTAACATTAAAATACTCAAAATAACTAAAACTGCTAATAATTCAATTAACGAAAAACCTTTTTTATTCATAAAACACACTCCTATCTTATAAATAAATTTTACTACAATAACAAAACTAAAACAACATTAAATCTGATTTTTAATTTTATCAATCAAATTATTGTCAAATTCTTTACTTCTAATCATTGCAATTTCATATTTATAAGGTGCATACTCTCTATCAACATATGGTGTTTCCAAAATCTTAGGAACATTCTGTAATCGCTCATTATAAATGATATTAATAAGTGTATCAAATCCTATATGACCAAATCCAATATTTTCATGTCTATCTTTATGAGCACCAACTTCATTCTTACTATCATTAACATGCACACACTTAATTTTATCAATTCCAATAATATTATCAAAAAGATCTAAAAAATTATCAAAATCAACTATATTATAGCCAGCATCCGATAAATGACAAGTATCTAAACATACTCCAATATGTTCTTTATCTTCTACTCTATCAATAATTTCTTTTAACTCTTCCAAAGTCTTACCAACTTCAGTACCTTTACCAGCCATAGTCTCAAGTAAAATAGTAACATCATTATTACCTAAAATATTATTAAGTCCTCTACTAATGTTATTAATAGCATTAACTTCTCCAAGTCCTACATGGCTACCAGGATGTAATACGACATTTTTAATACCTAATTGCTCACATCGCTCTAATTCTTCTTGTAAAAAGTTAACTGAAAATTTAAATTTATCAGGTTCTTTATCATTAGCTAAATTAATAATATATGGAGCATGAACAACTACTTTAGAATAATCTATTCCCTTATCTTTCATTAAATTCAAAGCTTGTAAAGTTAGATTATCATCAATTGGATATCTTCTAGTATTTTGAGGAGCTCCAGTATAAAACATAAATGTATTAGCCCCATAACTTAAAGCTTCTTCTAAACTACCAAGTAATTGTTTATCCTTACTAAAACTAACATGACTACCTATATATAACATAAATACCTCCATAAAAAAACTTAGTATAACTAAGTTTATTATAACATATATCAACCTATTTTGAAATTGCAAAACTATTATATAATTTTACTTCATTATAGTTAATATTATCAACTGCATATGAATTTACAATTAAATCATTACCTTTAATTTCTATAGATGAAAATATACCATATCTCTCATTATTTTTATTATATGGCGTATTTCTAATTTGAAATTTAGAAAAATACTCATCAACAATCTTAGTATCTAACTTATTTGTATAATCCTTATCCATATTAGGATCAACTACATAACCACTATCCTTCTTTACTAACTGTGCTTCATGTTTAGGACCAATTGCATCTCCTATAAAATAAACAGGCCCCTTATTTTGATACATAGATTTTATACTCTTATTAGTTTCATTAGAATAAACATCTTTATAATTAACACTTGTTACAGCACCACTATTATCAAGTGGATAAGTAAGAGAATATACATGATCATGTCCTTGTAATACTAAATCTACATCACCATCAGACATTACAGAAGCTAATTGTTTAGTTAATGGTTGAATATCTTTATAATAATAATAATGAGGACCAGTAGTATAAATACCCCTATGCATCAAAACTATTCTATATTTAGCATTCTTAGCATTTGTAGATTTTAAATCTTTTATTAACCATTTATATTGTTTATCATTAAGTTTAGAATAATACTCATTATTAGTATTTAATACAGTAATATGAACATTACCATAATCTAAAGAATAATATGCTCCAGTTTCAAAGTTTTGATCATCTAAATCATAATAAAAATTATTAACAAATGAATAATTACTATCACAACCATAGTTCCAATCATGATTACCTACAGCAGTAATAAAACTAGTATCACCATAAATAGAAAAATTTAAGTTATTCTTCCATTGTTTTTTATTACATGATTGATTAACAAAGTCCCCTGCATTAACAATAAATTCATAATCTTTAACAGTATTCTTCGCAACATTAATTGCATAAGTAGATTGTTTTTCTTCTTTTACTTCAGATTGTGAGTCTGACACAAATATAAATTTAAAATTATCATCACCATTATCAGTTTTAAATTCACCAATCGGACTCCATAAATTTTTTCTAGAATCACCAACTCTATAAAAATACTTAGTACCAGGTTTTAATTTATAAACTTTAACTCTATTAAGATAATCCATTGAGTTCTCATCTTTTAATACTTCACTCTTATATTTCTTAACACCATCTATATTAGAAAAATCAATACTAGTTTTATTCAAATCTCTAGCCTCAACCAACTCTAACTCATTACTATAATCTTTAAATAATGTATGCCAAGTAAAATTTCTTTCTGTTTGTGGATTCTTAGGCATTGTAACAGTAATCTGATAAGGATAATAATTAGAATGTATACCTACTACTTCAAGTTCTATACTCTTATCAGATAGACTATTTAAATCTTCAGAAGTATCTAATTTTAAAGTATAATCAAAAGACATTTTTGAAGATAAAATATCAGTATTAATAATATTATTATCTCTTAGTAATACCCCGTTTGATACTTCATTACTATCTCTTTCTAACTTATAATTTAAAGATTTAAAATTCTTATTTTTAACAGATATATTATATTCTAAATCTATCCTTTGACTATTATCAATTGAAAATTTATACGTAGTAGAATTACTATCTAAAGTAATTGTTTTTTTATGTAAAATACTATTCTCACTATTAATCTCATCAGTATTAGTTTTAAAGTTAAATAATAAATAACCTCCAACCATACAAATTAAACATAAAATTAGAATAATAACTGTTTCTTTTTTTGATAAATTACGTTTCATATGCACTCCTTATTTACTCTCATAATATACTAAATAATCTATTCCAACCATAAGTGGAAAACTAAATAAAATTGGTAATATATACCTCATGGAACCATTTATTGGTGACGCCAAGCATACAAGTAATACTGCAAGTAATGCAGATAATGGTATTAAATATTTATACTTTTTCTTACCTATAACATAACAAGTAGAAAATATTAAAAACCAATCATAAAAACATACTTTAAAGAATATTCCTATTAATGGTAATTTAAAAATTAAATCAAATAATTTTTCAACATCTTCTCTAAAATAATCAAGTTTTCTTATTCCATATAAATCAGAAAAATTCTCAGTAATTCTAGCGTCAAATCCTATAAATATATTTTGATATAATTCATATGGATAAAAATATTGATATGTACAATTTATAAAAGATGCCATATATATAGTGGGATACTTCTTAAAATATTTATACCAAACTCCAAAGAATCTTTTTAAATCTTCATTTGTAGCATCATTTCGATAATGATCCTTAACGTCATCTGCCACTGTTGTATCGTATCTTTCACCTATTCCATCAAACTTAATAACTTTATCAATTATTTTTTGATCTTTAACCGCTATTATATCTTCCCCTTTTTTATTTACTACTCTAGCAACCTGCATAAAAGGAATAGATAACATTTCTTTTATACTTCCTCTTGGAATATTAAAAACTCTATAAGATATTTGATTAAATGATACAAATATAATCATAGGAACTAATAATACAATAAGTATCTTCTTCCAATTGTTCTTATATAAAAGAAATAAAAATGGATAAGATAATAAAATAGTTATAAGTCCATTATTTCTAAATAGCATAGTAAATAAAATTGAACTAATAAAGACAAATACATTTAATTTATTATTAAAAACACTATCATAATCTCTAACTATTTGTATTAAAAATAAAACATATAAAGCTGTAAATATAGCTTGTGGTGCATCTTTAAAAATAGTAAGAGAAAAGGCAGAAAAATGTGGTCCTATACAAACTACTAAAAACAATATATTACATAAAACTTTAGGTAAATTAATCTTTCTAAGATAATAAATTATATATGTAAATACTAAAGATGAAAAAATTAATTGAATAACAGAATAGAAAAATAAACCTAAACGTGGATTATTAATAAACTCACCTATCTTTACAAACAATCCTAAATATAAAGTAGAAAACAACGGATGATGATTATTTAAATATACACCCTTATTCACTAAATGAACCATATCCTTAGACCATGAACAACTACTATGATGTAATTGACACAATTGATCTAATGTATCACCACAAGTAATACCTGGATAATATACAATTAAATATGGTATTCTAAAACACATCAGTATTATAAATAATGTTAAAAATTTATGATTCTTAGAAAAATTAATGACCTTATTAAAAAAAGAATTATTAGTTTTCAACTTACTATTCTTATTTATTTTTTTGTTTTTTTTTACATTCATAGAACATATAATCATATAAACTTTCTTAAATATAGAATAAAACAATAAATAAGAACCAACAAACATAACGCTTGATTCAAATAATACAACTAATCTAGATAAATCAGGAAAAATATCATACAGCTGTAAATTCTTACCTACTATAGTAATTATAGAGAAAAATATTGATATAATACTCATAATAAAATTCTTTTTAGTATATTTCTCACCATTAAAATATATTTGATAGTAAAAGAAATAAATAACTATTCCAAAAACTATTGAAATAAAATCAAAATCACTTACTATATTATTCATTTCTACAAAAATATTATCAGTACTAAACACTATAGTAGACATATTTACATTTATATAAAGTAACATAACTGTAAGAAATGAAAAAACAAATATAACAAGCATTTTTAAAGTTCTATTCATACTCTACCTCCATTACCTTATATAAAAAATATATCATTTTTTTTCATTATTTTCAACAAAACAAATAATTAAAATAAAAAAAGTAAGTATTAACTTACTTTAGTTTGTTAACGTACACTTAGTACCTGTTATAGTTGATCCTACTGATTGAGCATAAGTTACACTGTCAGATACACTACTACGCGCAATATTTTGATAAAGAGTATTTTTTATTCCATTACCATTAGTATCATAAATAGAAACAAATATCTGAATGATTTTTCCATCATCCACAGTCATTCTAACCGCACCATAAGTTCCACCATACTGTTGTTTAGTGAATGGAGATTTTGGAATATCTTCTAATTTAGGATTAATATCAGATAAATAAAAATAATATGTTCCATATTCAGTATTATTAGAACCACAATTAAATTCATCTGCTACATATGCCTTTCTAACAGCTTCAACATATTGTTTTACTTGAGAAACCATTGTATCCTTTTTAGAATTAACAATATATCTTTGAGCTGCAGGAACTGCAACCAACATCAAAATTCCCATAATAACAATAACTGCAAGTAATTCAATTAATGTAAAACCTTTCTTGCCTAATTTTCTCATTTCTACATCCTCCTTAGTATAAAATAATTGTACTTTGCTATCTCATTATCTTACTTTACATTCTGTATAACCATAATCAGCATATATTTGACCAGTTGATACATATTTAGCCAAAGATTTTCTAGTTACACTTACATACGCACATCTAGCAAAACCAATACCAGAATCATCCCTAACTGCTACTTTAATACCATCATCAGATATTTTACCATCATTAACACTAAATATTATCATACCATTCATACCTTTTTTTGTAAAAGGAGATTTAGCCTTATCTTCCATAACACTATCCAATTGACTAAAATATATAAAATAGTTCCCTTTTAAAGTATCACTACAAGTCAAATCTTCATTTTCAAACGCTGTTTTTGTTGCTTTTACATAGGTTTGAACTGCATTAACATAAACATCTTTCTTAGAATTAGTAACATATTTCTTAACTGCAGGTATTCCAACTAACATTAAAATCCCCATAATAACGATTACAGCTAATAATTCAATCAATGAAAACCCTTTCTGATTTTTTTTGTTTTTCTTCACTTAAATCACCTCTATCCTAAAGTAATTATACTATATTCATTTTTTTTAATCAATAACTATTTTATAGTTCATGATATAAATTTACTATTTTCTTACCTATTGCATAAGTCACTATATACATGCCAAAAAACATGACAAAAAATTGAAAAACAAGTACTAAATAAGACATAGAGCCAATAAAATCTATAACGTGAATACATTGTATTCCAGCAAAAGCAAAAGATAAGAAAGCACATACTAAACCAATTTTAATATCTCTATTCTGCATCTTATCAGATATAAAATAAGTATTGTAATAAAACCAATAAATTATTATGCAAATAAGAGTATCAATAACATCAAATGATTTTAATAATTCATTAAACTGTAAAGTCATATTCTTAGTTCCAAACATAACATCACCAATATTAATATCAATAGTCATTAACATTGCAGTCATAAAAGTAAATAATAATATTATTGGTATTTTAACACTTTTTTTCATAATCTTCCTCCTAAACACTTACTTATTTCCCTTCTTTGTAAACCAAATAATCAATAGATAAAATAATAGGTGCACTAAAGAATATTGGTAATATATATCTCATAGCGCCATTTAATGGAGAAGCTAAACACACAAGTAACACAGATAATAATGCCATAAGTGGTATTAAATATTTATATTTTTTCTTATATATAACATAAATAACAGACATAAGTAATATAAAATCATAAAAAGCAACTTTAAATAACAATCCAAATATTGGTATTTTATTAAGTATAATAAACAAATTATCAAATCTAGCTTTATAACCATCAAACTCATAAACTGGATGTATATCAGAGAATTCTTCTGTAACTACATAATCATATATTAAATATATATTTTCATAAGTTTCATATGGATAAAAATATTGATATGTACCATTTATAAAAGAAGCCATATATATAGTTGGATACTTTTTAAAATACTTATACCAAACTTTAAAGAATTCTTTAAAATCCTCATCAGTAGAATCCATTCTATATAAATCTTTTACAGGATCAGATATTTCAGGATTATAGAACTTAGCCATCTTCTTATATTCTACAAATTTATCAAGTTTTTCCTTATCAGACTTAGACATCGCATCATAACCTTTTTTATTAAATAACCTAGCCACTTGTTGAAAAGGAACTGAAAGCATTTCTTTCTTACTACCCTTAGAAACATCAAAACATCTATACATAACTTGATTAAAAGAAAAGAATATAACTAAAGGAATAAATAAAACTAATAAAACTTTACCAATATTTTTTCTATATACAAATACTAATAATGGATATGAAAATAATATAGTAATAAGACCATTATTTCTAAATAATAAAACTAACATCATAACAACAATAAAAGAAATAATCATACTCTTATTTTCATATATACTCTTATAATCTCTAACTATTTGTAACAAAAACATTACATATAATAAAGTAAATAAAGACTCAGGAGTATCCTTAATAGCCGCAATTGAATAAGAAGCATAAAAAGGTAATAAACAAACCATAATAAGTGAAATAATCCAAATTAAAGATGGTACTTTAATTTTCTTCATATAATATAACATATATGCAAAAATTACAGATGATAATACACATTGCGTAAATGTATAGAAAAATAATCCAATTCCTTTATTACCAGTAACTAATTCTCCAATCTTTACAAAGACACCCATATATAAAGTAGAAAATACAGGATGATGTCCATTAAGATATACGTTCTCATTTACTAAATTAACCATTTTTACTGACCAAGATGAATCTCTAAAAAAGAATTGACATAATTGATCAAATGTATCCCCATTCACTACACCAGGATAATAAACAATAACATATGGCAATCTACACACCATTATTAATATAAAAATAGAAAAAAATGGATGTTTTTTAACAAACAATGAACCTTTTCTAAATAACTTAAATTCTTTCTTTATTTTAATTTTGTTTGATAAATATTCTATTTCAGAAAATATATCAATACTAGTAACCTTCTTCAATAAAGCATAAAAAAGAATATACGATCCTGATAATATAATTAGAGTTTCTACTAATTGCACTACATCTAATAAATTAGGAAAAGTAGAAGTATGTTGTAAAAATCTACTAAATAATGTAATAAACGCAAAAACAATAGAAATAAAACTAAATAAAAAATTCTTCTTAGCATACTTCTCACCATTAAAATACACTGAATAATAGAAAAAATAAATCATAGGAAAAATAAAAAAATCAATAAGATTAAAATCATTTAAAACTATACTTAATCTATTATAAAGACCATTAGACGTGTCCATACATTCAAATAATGCTGTGTCTATAGAAAACAAAAGTAATGTTAAATATGTAAATAAAAGTATTATTAACATTTTTACTGATTTACTCATAATACAACCTCCAAATACCCTTAATTGAAATAGAGTTCATCAACAAATGATGAACCCTAACAAAATACCATTATAATTAACTTTTAGGCACACATTTTACATAACCTTCATTAATAGTATAATCATCAGGAATGTCTTTCTTAATGATATCCTTTTGATTAGGATTAAGTTGATTAGCATTAATTAATGAAGTACCAGTATTTTTATCATCTCTAGAAAAAACACTAAATGTTGGTTCACCATTGTTAGCCACATTGATACGAATATTCCCTTTAATCTCTCCACCATATGGTGATTTACCATTTTCCATCAATTTTTTAGCATCACTAAAATCAACATAAAATTTACCAACATCACCACTACAATCTAACATATCAGAGTTATATGCCTTTTCAACAGCACTAACATATGATTTTACTGTAGTAATATATGCACTCTTCTTAGAATTACTAATATACTTAGTTACAGTAGGTATACCTATTAAGGCAAGTACACACATAATAACGATAACAGCCAACAATTCAGCTAATGTAAACCCTTTTTGATTAGTTTTCATATATACCTCCCATTTTAAATAAAAAAAAAGATTTAGTTGTCTAGTATATAGACAATATATACATTACAACAAACTAAATCTATTGAATAGTACAAGTTTTAGTACCAGTTGCAGTTGGAACAGATGCAGTACCAGTAACTTGTTTTACATTAGCTCTGCTTAAAGCATCTTCACTAATTTCAGCAAGTGTAGTACCATCAGTAGCTGCTAATCCGTAAGTACCATCAGTTACTTCTACACTATATGTATGTTTTTGAGTAGTAGCATCAACTACAACTTTAACATAACCAGCAATATTTGCTGTTTTATTATATGGAGATTTTCCTCCTGATTCTAATATTTTTGAATCAGCTGTAGTTATAGCAACATAATAAGTTCCGCTATTACATGTACTACCAGCATTTACAAGTTCTCCAGCAGCATCAGATGTTTTAACAACATTTACCATTTCTTTAACAGTATTTACGTAAGTATCACCTTTAGAGTTATTAATGTATCTTTGTACAGCTGGAATAGCAACTAACATTAAGATACCCATAATAACGATAACTGCTAATAATTCAATTAATGTAAAACCTTTCTTATTCATTCTTTTCATTTTAAAATCCTCCTCTATTTTAAGTTTACATACTAAGTATATAATATTATTTTTTCTTGTGCAATACTAAAATTATTTTTTATGTAAAACTTTACATTTCTATTTTACTTTACAAACAGATACACTATTCATTTTAGCTGTAGCTGCTGAGTTTTTTCTAATAAAATTATTAGAATTTATCTGACTAGTATTTATAAAACTGTCTCTTGTCCCGTTTCCTTTTGTATCCCTAATAGAAATCTTAAATGTTTCATCGTCTGAGTTAAGAGTACACAATACATATCCATAAACATCAACATCACCAAATGGAGATTTACCACCATCTTTGATTAATTTCTTGTAATTTTCATTTGCATAAAAGTTGCCAGATCCAGTCTTATTACTGCGTGTATCAAACACTACTTGATAAGATCTAGTTGTATTTTCAGCAAGATTTTCATCAATAGGATACCATGTATTACCACCATCATCATAACACTCCAATTTACCCATTAAATAAGCATCATCAACTGCTTTTGCATATTGTTTTGCTGTATATACAAATGAATCTGTTTTTGACTTATTGATATATGTTGAAACCATTGGTACTGCAATCATTGCCAAAACACCCATTATTGTAATAACAGCTAATAATTCAATTAACGTAAATCCTTTTTTATTAAATCTTTTCATTTTCAAATCCTCCTCTATTTAATCCTACATATTAAATATATAACGTTTTTTTAGTACCATATTAAAATTATTTTTTATGTGAAAATTTACAATATTACTTTAATTACAAAGAATATGGAACAATTCCAGATCCAGCATACCATGTTTTGGCGCTATATAGTTTTCCCCTAATTTTAAAAAGCCAATTAGCACTATTTATAATACGTGGTCCTTCTAATTCATTTGTATTATTTAAATCAATCTTAGTTATTAAATCATTACTCTTTGAATTATACAATTCTTCTTTTGTCTTATTAATAACACCCTTACCATCACTATCAAGTAAAATAACACGATATTCATATGTATTATTAACCAATCTCACAATAACTAAAGACTTGTCTAACAAATATGGTGAACCGTTTGGCGCATCTTTAAATTCAGATTTATCCAAATATGATAAAGATATAAACACACAACCTAAATCTATAGTACCACCAGATCCTTCAGTAGGTTTCGCCATATTCTTGTCAGTTCGAAATTTATACTCTGCCATTGATATAAACTTTTTAGCATCTTCTACATAAGTTTGATTACGACTATTATTTAATATACCAGTAATATTAGGTATTGCTATAACCATAATCATTCCTAGTATTACCATAGCAGCTAATAATTCAATCAACGTAAAACCTTTTTTATTAATCATACTCATAACTACTCCCTTTCTAGTAAGAAACTCTACCATCTTTTGTATAATACTCTTTAGCAGCAAAAGACTCATGCGTTTTATAAGTTAAAACCCATATCCCACTACTATGTACTGGCTGATCAAAATTATTATTAGCCGATACCAACTGCTTAGGCGTTAGATTAAACAATTGATCTCTTCCTTTACCAACAACACCCTTACCATCACTATCAAGTAAAATAACATCATAATGATAATCAGTCCCAAGTTTTATAATGCGTACATATGACTTTTCCTTATTATAAGGTTTATTATTAGGAGCATTATCAAATTCAGAATTATCAAAATAATCCAATCTAATAATAATAGATTCATTATCTTGTACTTGATATAAATTCTGATCACTTCTATATTTATATTCTGCCAAAGAAATTAACTTTTTTGCATCTTCAACATACTCTCTATTACGACTATCTCGTAAAGCATCTAAAACTCTAGGTACAGCTATTCCTAAAATAATACCAAGTATTACCATAGCAGCCAATAATTCAATCAATGTAAAGCCTTTATTATTTACTCCTTTCATATCATCACCATTATAAGTATACCACGTATAAATATTTATTTTAATACTTTTTTCATATTTTCCATTTCCTTTACAGTATTATCATTCTTTAAATCATCATTAAATAAATAGTCATATCTAAACAAAGAAAACCCTTTATAATGTTTTAAATTTCTACTAAGTATTATTTCTCTCATTATAATATCATTATTATTAATCCATTCATTACTACCATTTTTCGCATATTTATCTACTAAACCAACTTTATAAAAAGCGAGTGCTATCATTAAATCAATATTACTTGTAATTAAACTTTCCCACTCTTCTATAACTTTCTTAAAAGCTTTTGCTTCATTATAAAATCCATAATATATTTGTGGCATTATAAAATCAATATACTCTCTACTCTTACACCATCTTTTAACATCCGCAAAATTCTTATTATAATTATTTTCTATATTACCATCGGGACTAATACCAAATAATTTATTATATTTTCTACATACTCTATGAACATGCTCTATCATTCTATTAACATTTAATAAATGATACTCATCCCTACTAATATAACCATTTTCTTTAATATAAGCACTATAATCATTATTATCTATATCATTACTAGGATAAAAATAATCATCAAATAAAACCCCTTCTACATCATAATTTTTAACTATTTCTTCTACTCCATCTACTATTAAATTTATAACTTCATCTTTAGCCGGATTATAAAATATACCATTATTAATATATAAAGTATCAGTATTTATAAATTTAAACGCAGGATTAATACTACTAACACTACTAATATCTTCAGTAGTTCTAATTCTATAAGGATTAATCCAAGCATAAATACTTATATTCTTTAATTTAGCTTTTTTTATAAAATATTCTAAAATATCATATCCTGGATTTTCTCCTTCTACACTACTAATACTATTACTCCATGGATATATATTAGATTTATATATTGCATCCGAAAAACTTCTTACTTGAAGTATTATCATATTAAAACCTAATTTATCTATATTATTAATCATTTTCTTAATATTATTTTTACTTGCTTTAATATCATTATTCTTAATATATTTACTTAACTCTATATAACTAATAAATATTGCTCTTTTCTCTTTATACTCTATATTACTTCTATCACTATTTATATCAAAAATAAAATTAAATAAAATAACTACTATTAATATTAAAACTATATATTTATTCATCTAATCACCAAAATAAATATACTATTTCTAATATAAATATTTTGTCACTTTACCACTTCTTTTTTTATTATAAATAAATCATTATCTTTATAAAAACAATAAAATATATCTTTAATTATATAATTTTCTTTTTCTAAATATCTGTCTAGCCATACTCTATTTTTCTTTATTTGTATTAAAGCATCTTCTTGAACCTCTCCATCTATTATAATAGGTAACGGATAACTTCTACTTAAATCATCTTCTTTTTTAAAAACAGATAATCTACCACTAGTTTCTAATATTGCATAATCAACTTCTTCTATTGATTTAACCCCTTCCGATCTTAATTGTACTAATAAATCATCCAAATTATATCTTTGTTTTAACATCTCTTTAAAATTAACTTTACCCCTATTAATAATAACTGAAGGATTTCCATCTATAATACTTCTAACTTTAGAATTTTTTAATGTTATTTTAGCTAATCCTATCTGAATTACTACAAGTAATATCATAGGTATTAAAGACATAAATATATTTTCATCATGTTTATCTATAGAAATAGCCGCTAATTCCGCAATAAATAATGATACAATAAAATCCATCACAGAAAGTTCTCCAACTTCTCTTTTACCCATAACTCTATACATAATAGTAATTAAAATATAAAAAAATAATGTTTTTAATATAACTAAAAAAAAGTCCATACTCTATCACCATTATTATTCTGATATAATTCATAACTTTTTATTCATAAACATAAATTTTATTAGAGGTGAAAATATGCTTTATATACAAAAATATGGAAAGAGATTATTATGGACAATTATTTCATTATTAATAAGTCTATTATTTACAAATACTCTATATTTCTTTAACTTTATCTCCACTAACACATACAAAATATTAGAAATAATTATTTTATTAATTAATATATTCATAAGTTCTTATATCCTAGGTAAATCCACTCCTAAAAAAGGATTTTTAGAAGGTATAAAATTTAGTTTAATTATAATATCTATATTTATTATCATAACATTATTAATAAAAGAACCATTAAAGTTAAAATTATTAATCTATTATTTAATAATTCTAATAACTTCTATTTTAGGCTCTACTATAGGTATAAATAAAAAAAATGAAAAATAATCATTGAACATTATTAAAAATAACTATATAATATAGCCCAAAGAGGAGTTGAGGTTATGAATAAAGAAATAGCTGTAATATTTAAAAAAATAGATTTAGATGATAATTTATTTATATTCATTCCAAAACAAATTGTTGAAGGTTATGAAGAAAATAATATATTTAAAACCGAAGATGATTATGCTTTTATTAACACAGAAAATGCCACATATGATAAAATTAATGATACTTTTGATTATTATCATAATGTCACAAATAAAGCTGATTTATTAAACCACTATGAATGTGATGAAAGTGAATTAAAATTATGTAAAGAAGTTTATTTAGAAGAATTAAAAGATTTAATTCATATAGGTATTTATAATAAAGAAACAAATAAAACAAATATTTATACCATTCATAAAAAGAAATTAGGAGCCATATTTAAAAATCCTATATATCAAAACAATAATGGCAGTGTTACTATTAATTTATCTGAAGAAAACTTAGCTTATTTAACTTCAACCAACTCAATAAAAGAAGTAAAAGATTATTTAACAGAACTTAAGAAAAATTTAAAGAAATTCAGTGTATTTAGTACTAATAACGAAGTCTCTGAAGTAGAAGTCAATAGTGAAGGAAAAGCTTCAAAAATAATATTAAATATGAATGAAAATAAAACAGTAAATGTAAAGAAAACTACGCCTAATAATAATTATCGTATTGATATTGATGTAGAAGAATTAGAAGAATATGTTAAAGAAAGAATAATAGGACAAGATGATAATTTAAGAGGTATTATTAATACTATCTCTATGAACTACAAAACAAGTAATCCTAAAGAAATAAAAAAAGCCCTAATTATTGGACCTACTGGATGTGGTAAAACTGAAGTATTTAGAGTTATATCTGAGTATTTAAAAGTACCATATACTAATTATTCTGCTCCAGATTTAACTGCTGCCGGCTATGTTGGTAATGATATTAATGATTTATTAAAAAATATAATAGAAAATGCCAATAAAGATATTAAAAAAGCTGAAAATAGTATTGTTTTTATTGATGAAGCTGATAAAATTTCACTAAAAGGAAATGCATCAGATAATGCTGTAAATCCTCAATCATCTTTATTAAAATTCTTAGAAGGACATACATATGATGTTCAAATGCGTCTAGGACAAACTAATAAATTCGATACAAGCCTACTTAGTATATTTTGTGGAGGAGCTTTTGAAAATTTAGAACTTGCTAGTGAAAAACAAGGGATAGGATTTAATCATAAAATTTTAATACCAGATAAAAGAATTATTACTAATGAAGATTTAATAAAATATGGTATGAAAAAAGAACTTATAGGAAGATTACCAGTTCAATATATCTTTAATCAATTAAGTGAAGAAGATTTAAAACAATTACTATTAACATCTAAAATAAGTCCATTACTAATAGAAAAGAATAGAATAAAACGAGATTTAAATGTTGATTTAGAATATGATGATTCTTATATTGAAGCTATTATTAATAAAGCAATAGAATTAAATACTGGTGCTAGAAGTTTAAAAGGATCAGTAGATAGATCATTAGAAGATGCTGAATTTGAATTACAAAAAAAATCTAACATGAATAAATATAATAAATTATTAGTAACTGGTGAAACAGTAACTAATAATAAAGTTTATACCTTAAAAAAATGATAGAATAATTTCTATCATTTTTATTTTAAAACTTCTCTTATTAATTTTATTTCTTTATTTATTTTAAATTTCTTTAATCTATAATTTTTAGGTAATAAATTAATTAAAATTTCTCTACTCTTTAATTCTCGAGTATAATAATCTATAAATAATTTACCACGTTTTTCTAATAATTTAGGTCCAAAGAAATATTCTTTTTTAGAATATTTTTTTCTACCCTTCTTTAATTTAATTATTTGATAAATAAATTTACCTTCTTTTACTAATTCTTCGTCTTCTATATAAAAACCACACTTAACCAAAAATCTTTTAACATCTTCTTGATAATTATTAGGACTAACTATAATAGTATCTAATTTCCTAGTAATATGTAAATTATTTTTAAATATACCTATTATAGTTCTACCACCCATACCAGAAACAATGGCCGTATCTACTTCATCTGTATATGTATCAAGACCATTTCCTAATCTAACCTCTATTTTATCTTCTAATTTTTCACGCTTTATGTTTTCTCTTGCACTATTTAATGGTCCTTCTGCAATATCACTTGCAATAGCAGTAATATTCTTATCTTTTTTTACTAAATAAATATCTAATAGTGCATGATCACAACCAACATCTAAACAAAAAGAGTTAGCATCAACTAAATCTCCTATTTGTTTTAATCTATCATTAATTTTCATTAATCTGTTAAGAAATCCTTTAGTTTACGAGATCTAGATGGATGTCTTAATTTACGAAGTGCTTTTGCTTCTATTTGACGAATTCTTTCTCTTGTAACCCCAAATATTTGTCCTACTTCTTCTAGTGTTCTACATTGTCCATCATCAAGACCAAATCTTAATCTTAATACTTTTTCTTCTCTTTCAGTTAATGTTCCTAAAACACCTTGAAGTTCTTCTTTTAACATTTCTATAGTTGCATACTCCTCAGGGCCCATAGTTCTTTCATCTTTAATAAAATCACCTAAGTGTGAATCATCTTCTTCTCCAATTGGAGTTTCAAGTGAAACTGGATCTTGAGAAATTTTATATACTTCACGAACCTTTTCAGTAGTAATTCCAAGCTTTTTAGCAATTTCTTCATCAGTAGGCTCACGATTTAACTCTTGTGTTAATTGTCTTTGTACACGAGCTAATTTATTAATAGTTTCAACCATATGAACAGGTACACGAATAGTTCTAGCTTGATCAGCTATTGCACGAGTAATAGCTTGTCTTATCCACCAAGTAGCATATGTAGAAAATTTATATCCTTTAGTAGGATCAAACTTATCTACAGCTTTCATTAATCCAATATTACCTTCTTGAATTAAATCTAAAAATAACATTCCACGTCCAACATATCTTTTAGCAATAGATACAACTAAACGAAGATTAGATTCAGCAAGTAATCTTTTAGCTTCTTCATCACCTTGTTCAGCTCTTTGTGCATATTCAAATTCTTCATCAGATGTAAGTAAGTTAATACGTCCAATTTCTTTTAAATACATTCTAACTGGATCATTAATCTTAACATCTTTAGATAAAGTTAAATCTTCTACTACCACATCAGTAGTTATTTCTTCTCCACTAGCATCATCACTACCATCTTCAGAAACAATTTCTATTTCCTCTTCCATTAATGCATTATATAACTCATCTAAAGAATCACTATCAATTTCTAATCCCTTTAATTCATCAGCTAATTGCTCATAAGTTATATAACCTTGTTTTTTCCCTAATGAAATTAATTTCTTTTTTCTATCATCTAGTGTCTTTATTTCTCCAACCATATCTATTCTCCTATCCTAAGTTTCATTATCTTATCAGCTATTTTAGCTTGTTCTATTGGATCACTCTCTTTTTTCATCAGTACTGTAAGTCTCTTAATTTCTTGGTTTTTACTATAATCCCTAATAACTTTAAAGTACTGGAATAATTCTTCTTTACTTATTTCATCCAAATAATCATTAGCTAAAATTTCATTAAGTAAAACCACTATATCTTCTTTATCTTGAACATAAGTATAAAAATCCGGAATATTAATATTACCATTCTGTGAATAATAATAACTTATCTCACTTGCTAATAAACGACTCTGATCACTAGGAAATATTAATCTTTCCTTACTTACTTGGCTTATAACCCAATCGTTATTAAGCATTGAATAAAGTATTTGTTCCATAGCCTTCTCATACTTTGTTTTTTTCTTACTTTTAATACGATCTATAATAATAGGTTTTTCTACTACTTTTTTCTCTGTTTTACCTTTTAAGTCATTAAACCGCATTTCCAGTGTATTATACCCTATATCAAACTCTTTTGCAAGTTTTTTTAATACTATTTCTATTCTAATAGGATCATTAATCTTAACAGTTTCAGATAAAACTGTATTTATATAATCTGCTTTTTCTACATCACTTCTAAAATCAACTTTTTCTTTTAACTTATTTAATTTAAAATCATTAAAGTTAATAGCACTATCAACTAAGTTTTTAAATCTTTCTTCACCATTATTAAGTATAAAACTATCAGGATCATCTGGATTAGGCAAATTAACAACTTTAACTTCAATTCCTTCATCAAGTAACATATCACCAATACTAAGTGTTGCATGTACTCCAGGATCATCACCATCTAAACATAATATTATATTATTAGAAAGTCTTTTTAATAGATTAATTTGTTCCTTAGTTAAGGCAGTTCCCATTAAAGCAACAGTATTCTTAATACCAATAGTACTTGCTCTAATAACATCCATGAAACCTTCCATTACAATAACAGATTTCTTTAATCTACATTCTTCTCTAGCTATATGATAATGATATAACATTTCACCTTTTTTAAATATATCAGTCTCACGAGTATTAAGATATTTATTTTGACCATTATCTTTATATATTCTTCCACTAAATCCAACTACTCTACCATTAACATCATATAGAGGAAACATAATTCTATCATTATATATATCTCTATCATCACTAGATAAACCTATTCTATTTAATTCACTAAGTTCATAGTTCTTACTAGTAAGCAATCTAGTTAAATCTCCTCTATCTTCTAAAGATAAACCTATTTCAAATTCTTTTATTACTTCATCTGTAATCTTACGATTAGCTAAATATTTACGAGCAACAACACCTGCTTTTGATAACAAGTTATTATGATAATACTTATTGGAAAAATTATATATATCATAAAATTTATCAAACTTAGTTACTTTACTTTTAATAGAAATATTAGAAACATCTACTCCTACTTTTTCTCCTAAATATTTAAGTGTTTCTTTAAAGTCCATATGATGATAATTCATCAAAAAAGTATATACATTCCCAGTAGCATGACAAGAAAAACAAGTATAAATTTGTTTTTCACGAGATACACACATAGATGGATTAGAATCATCATGGAACGGACATACTCCAAAAAAGTTTTTACCACGCGCAACTAGAGGGATTTCTTCACCTATTATATCTACTATATCTGTTTTACTTCTAATTGTACTAACTAGATCATTATTCATAGATAAAACCCTCCTTGAACCATTATATTATAACACATTTTATTAATACAAAAACAAAAAACTTATAAAAAATATTTTCTATAAGTATTTGTAAATTAAATAAGTGATTTTCTAGTAAATGTAGATACATTTTTATTAATATAAACATCTACTACAGCTTTATCTACTATCTTAATAAAACCAAGTCCATTTATAACTAAATCCTCACCATATTTAACATTATATGTAATTTTATTCAAGTCTTTTAATTCACTTCTATTATTAGAATTTAAATATCTTTTTACTTTTAAATCATTAGAAACATACACAGTAAAACTATTCTTTTCTCCCTCTACATAATCTATTCTAACTAAATCCTCTATTACAATAGATTGATTTTTCTTTATTTGATATGTCTTTGGTTTTATTTCTTTATTAGGAGAAATTCTTTTTACCATCTTAGGATCAACATAATTAAGTAAACAACCAGGATCTACAAGCCCAGGAGTATCTATTAATGTTAAGTATTCATTTATTTCAATATTAACTGTATTAAGTGTAGTTGCTGGAAGTGGTGACATAGTTAATTCTTGAGTATTATCAGAATAATTTTTAATTAACTTATTAATTAAACTACTCTTACCTACATTAGTATGCCCTACTGCATATACATTACGACTAGTTTGATAATATTTAATTCTCTTCATTAAATAATCTATATTATAGTTTTTACTAACACTAACAACGATTATTTCTAAAAAATCTAAATTCTTATCTTCAATATATTTTTTTAATTTTTCTTCTTTAACTGATTTAGGTAAAGCATCTTTTTTATTTAAAACAAGTATCATTTTGTTTGGAATATACTCTCTTAATTGCTCTAAATCCTTATCTAAATTTAATAAATCTGTTATATATAAAACCAAGTCTTTAGTTTCACCAACACTCTTTAAAATAGAAATATATTCATCAGTAGACTTAGTTATAATTTGATATTCTCCATAATTTTTCATTCTAAAACATCTTTGACAAATATCATTATCTAAACTTGTAGTATAACCTTCCTGTAAAACATTCTCATCTTGTAATATAACACCACAACCTAAACATTTTTTTTCATTATTCATAATACTTACCTCGCTCAAATTTACCCTGCTTAGAATAAATCTTAATAATAAATTTTTCTATTTTTCGATTCAAACCTGTTATTTTCAAATCTTTCTCTCCTAGTGGATCAACCAATATGGTCTTTATTCTAAATCTTTTACCACATACTATATCAGTAACTATCTGATCACCTATTATTACCATTTCACTCTTTTTTAAATTATATTTTTTCTTCATTCTCGCAAGTCCAAATGTTAATGGCTTCATACACATCGATACTCCACCAACACCTAAATCATCTAAATATGGTTTAATTCTTTTTTTTGTATTATTAGATGCAATTAATATTAAGAAATCTTTTTGTAACTTTTCTATTAACTTTTTAGATTCATCAGGACACTTTTTATGCTCATATAATCCTAATGTATTATCTAAATCAAATACTAAACATGTAATACCCATTTTTTTTAATTTTTTGTAATTAATCTCATAGATATTTTTTTTATAAATTGTTGGTTTAAAAAAATTCATAAGTATCACCTATTATCTATTATAACGTATTTTTATTAATTAGTCTAATTATTAACTTTTTGTGACATAATTTCAGTAGCCATAGTTATTTTTTCAAATCTAAAACCATTAGCTTTTCCATATCTAATTATATCTCTTAATGCATCTCTAGTATATGGTTTAATATCATGCATTAACACTATATTTATTCTATCACTACTTAAATTTCTAATTACATTGTTTTTAATTTCTTCAGCACTATGATTACCATAAGCTGCATCTCCACTAGATAAATTCCAGTCATAATATTTATATCCCTTATTTACAACATCCTTTGTAAGAGTACTCATAATACCAACGCAATATCTTCTACTTATAGTATTACTAGCTCCACCTGGAAAACGTATTAATTTACTTTCTTGACCCGTTATTCTCTTAACTCTATCAGATACAGAATTTAAATCTTTATAATAATTTTCTACAGATGAATATATATAACTATAATCATGCGAAGCTGTATGCAAAGCAACAGTATGACCTTCATCATATTCTCTCTTAATTAAACTATCCGGTCCACCATTAGTAACAAAAAACGTCGCTTTTACCCCTTCTTCTTTTAAGATATCCAGAATAACATTAGTAGTACCATCTTTAGGGCCATCATCAAATGTTAAATATATAGTTCCATTTTTTCCTCTTTCCTGAATAATAACTTTACGAGTTTTTTCTACCCTATTTCCAGCTTTATCACTAACACTATAAACTAATTTATAAGATGCAGGAACATTAACATCTATTTTGCCTTCTACTTTTACTTTATCAGTTATATCCCCATCACAATTATCACGAGCACTATATTTATCATTAAATTTTTCACCAGAATATAAATAAACTTCTTCATTATCGATAATTATTTCTGGATTAATTTTATCCTTATAAATAACTTGTTGTTTAACTTCTTTTTTATTGCCATTACTATCAGTAACACTATATAATATAAAATCTTTTTCCTTAGTAACTTTAACTTTCTTAGTTAAATTTCCATCATAATTATCTAATGCTTTATATGTAGGAACAGTGTACTCTTTGCCAGGACAAGTATAAAGATCTTTTTCACCATCTATAGAAATACTTGGTTTACTCGTATCTTTAACTTCTACATAACGCACAGCTTTTGACTTTAACCCATGATATTTAATAGTATATGTAATCTTATAACTACCTAATTTATTATAATTAACATGCCCACTTTTCTTGACAAACTTACTAATATCTTTTCCATGAAAACTAGCTCTATATCCTTCTTCTTTATACTTTTCTTTATAATTTATGACTAAATAGTTTTTACCCTTCAATTCAATTTTAGGAACTAAAATATAAAATCCTAAAAACACTAGAAAAATAGCTATAAAAGCAATTAAAACTGAATTATAGAAAGATTTTTTTCTAAGAAAGCTAAATACACTAACTTTCTTTTCTACAACCTCTTTTTCATTAAATTCTTCTAATAATTCAACTTCATCTTCTTTTTTATACTTATTCTTAACTCTATCAATATTTATATTCTTAGAGCTCTTACTATATTTCTTATAATCTTTGTGTTTTCTCAATTTAGCCATAATATCACCCACTAACAATATTATACTTTTATTTTAGAAAACTGTCTAGATTATTCAACTCGATTATTTCGAATAAATTCTCTTAAAATTTTTGTTAATGCTCTTTTCTCTATTCTAGAAACATAACTCCTAGAAATACCTAACTTTTTAGCAATTACTTTCTGAGTTAATTCATCATTATTACCAAGACCATATCTAAGTACTAATATTTCTTTTTCTCTAGGAGTTAATATTTTTATATACTTATTTAATAACTTAATATTATCTTTAATATTAATATCTTCTATATAATCAGGAGCAGATGTTTTTAAAATATCAAGTATTTGAATTTCATTACCATCTTTATCAAAACCAACTGATTCATTAATAGATATATCTTTACTATATTTATTATTACTTCTAAAATACATTAATATTTCGTTTTCTATACATCTAGCACAATAAGTCGTAATTTTAACACCCTTATTAGAAGAAAAAGTATCTACTCCTTTAATTAATCCAATAGTTCCAATACTAATCAAATCATCATTATCTAATCCATTTTTATCAAACTTTTTAACAATATGAGCAACTAATCTTAAATTATGCTCTATTAATTTATTACGGGCATCAACATCACCAGATTCTTTTAATAAAATATATTTCCTCTCATCCTCACTACTAAGTGGTTCCAAAAACACATCATTAGAATAACTTCCAGTAAAAAATATCATATCTTTAAAAATAGAAAACAAATTAAAAAACATATAATCACCTAAGTAATTATATGTCGAAATATATAATTTTATATTATTAATATCTAATTCTACTCTTTAATACTTCAATTGCTGGACGAACACCATACCTACTAGTATCGTTAGCGTGATCAACTCCTCCACCAATTTGTTTATTTATACCATCGACTGGCCAAGCATAATATGCAGACATATGTCTAGGAGTTTCTAACCAATAACCTAACACATAACTATCAGACACATATTTTGTGTTTTCTAATAAAAATTGATTTTGTGGATAAATTGAAGTACTACCACAAGCAGCTACTACCTCTTGATATGTCAAAAGTCTAGCTGCACGCCCTTGATAACTAAAATTATTTACTTTAACATCATTTAGTTCATCAATTATATTTCTAGTCTCACTGGATAAACTTACATTCTTCCATTGCGCAGTAGTTGGTAAATTATTTTTAGCAGTTTGTGGACCATTATAATTAACTCCTGAAACGGCATTTGAATCATATGCATAAGTAACACTAGTAGTTGGAGTAACACCATTACTAACATTAGAATAATAAATAAGTACTGCATAATTACTATTTGTAGATAAAGAAGTCACATAATAGAATCTTTCATTTTCTGCATTAAATACCCCATCACCATTTACATCACAATCAAAAGCATCTCCTGAATTAATTGTATTTCCACTTCCTAAGTTACCAAAAGTTATAGCCCCATAATAACTATGTAGCGAACTAGCTCTCTTACATATGGCAGTAACAGCACTACCATCCGCTTGTACATAATTAGCACTAAAAGATAATGTTAAAACCTGATTTGTATTTGGTAAATCACTAACAGTAATATTTTTTTTATACTCAACTCTTACTTTGATAGTTTCAAATCCAGTTTCCGCCTTCAACAATTGATTAGGAGCAACCATAGAACCATCACTATATGTAACAGTATATGCCAAATACTTAGATTGATCATAAGTAAGTCCTGTATTTGTGACAGTACTAACCATTGCATCAATTGTCCCTTCATTTACAACATCTACTGTAAATTCATAAAAATCTCCTGGCTTTTGTAATGTAATAGTATAATTTACTGCAGTAGAATTAGTATCAAGTCCTGCATTTGTAGCTGTTACACTACCATTTGTAACATTAAAATTTTCAAAATGCACATCCCAAGTATTTTCCTTAATAGTAGTATTACCTGTAATATTTAATGTACTATTCAAGAATGCATAACCCATTCCTATTGCTAACACAAGTACAAATACTAAAGTAATATAAAACTGTTTTTTTCTATTTACTCGTCTCATAACAGGCCTCCTAGTATATACTTAAATTGTAACATGAATAAAATAAAATGCAAGAAAAAAAGCAGATAAAAAATCTACTATTTTCTACCTAAAACCAATTTTTTTAAAAATAATATTCTTCCAATCTTTTATAAGTTTTCTATTAAGTAAATAAGAATAAATAACTACTATAACTAAATTAATTATATTTAATATAAAATTATTTTGATAATAAAGAATAATTGAAAATGTAAATATTAAAATGCTCTTTATAATTAAACCTTTTTCATACTTTAAATTCATATATTTCTTTATATCAATATGTCTATATATCATCATTATTAAATAAGATATAGCAGTAGATAAACTAGCTGCATAAAGACCTAATTTCTTAATAAAAATAACATTTATTAGTATATTTATAATTGCTCCAATAATAGTAGTAGAAGCTACTTGTTTTGTCATTTTCTTAGCAATATATATTCCAGTGTATATACATATTGCCACATTAAATACAGCTGCAAGTACTAATATCGGAATATAACTAGTTGCGGCGTTATACTTAGAATTAATAAGTATTGGGAATACAAATGGCATACAAGCAATCATTCCCACTCCTAGACATGTAAATATCTTAGTAACTGTATTTAATACATCAGAGAAAAATTCATCTCTATCAGGACTATCTATATGTAATGCAGCACTTTCTGACCATGATAAATTAAATATACCAAGTAAACTTGAAATAATAGTTGGAAATTTATTACTAATAGCATAAATACCATTAGCTGCTGTACCAACTACTACAGATATAATTGTTCTATCACTAACATTAACTATCCACCAACTAACACCATTAGGTACAAGTGGTATTGAATATTTATACATACTCTTAATCAGTTTAATATCTTTTAATTTAAAATTAATAAAGCTGTATAGCTTTAATCTAATAAATAAATATAACGCTCCAAATCCATTCGCAAGTGCTATAGCTAAGATCATACCAAATGCACCAAGTTTTAAATATACAATAAATAATATATTTAAAAGAATAGTAGAAACACCAGTAATAATACAACTAATCGCATAATCAACTGTTTTTCCCAAACCACGAGCAATCTGTAAAAAGTTACCAGAAAAAGTACAAATAATAATATCAAATAATATTAACCATCTATAATCAAATTTAAAGAATTGTGTAACTATTACATAAAAAATAGTAAAAACAAATAAAGAACTAAGTAAAACTAAAAAGTTATTACTAATAATCTTCTTTGTCTCACTCTTACTCTTTCTAGCATCAATCAAATACCTAAAGACACTCATTTCTAATTCTAATGTAATTATAGGTACTAATAAAACTACATAAGTAGTAATAAGATCAACAATTCCATACTCTTTTGTAACTAAATAACTAGTATAAAGAGGAAGTAATAAATATGAAATTAATTGAGTGCATACTCTACCCGCGAATATAATAAATGTATTTTTCATTAATTGTTTTTTCTTATTCATATTTCTTCTCCTTATATTTTATATATTTATTATAACATATATAATAACAAATACTACCTAAAGATGAACCTATTGTATCTATGAATATATCAAATATTTGACAACTTCTACCAGAAACAAATAATTGATGAACTTCATCACTAATAGAGTATAAAAAACAGATTAAAATACTAATAAAAATAATTTTGTAATTAAAATTAAATTCCTTACAATAACTAATTACTAGTACTCCTAGAATAAAATAAATAAAAAAATGAGCACTCTTTCTAACTGGCATAACAAACTTATCTATGTAAATTTGCTTTTCTTTATCATTAAGTTCTCTACCTGTAAAAAACTTTATTCCATGGAGTATTATACTATCACTTTTACCAGTAGATTTATCTCCACTATCACTAGAAAACATAAATATACTCATCATACAAAGAATGATTAATAAAAGCTTAATAAACTTTTTCATTTTATCACCTAATTAAATATAACATATCAAATAAAAAAAATAAATAGACCTAAGTCTACTTATTAAAATACTCATCTATTACTTCTTTATCACAATAAGGAAGATAACGATTACCTAAAGCCATATAATTATCACAACCCTTACCTGCAACAAGAACTAAATCATTATCATTAGCCATATCAAATGCTTTAAATATAGCTTCTTTTCTATCAATAATTCTTAGATAATTAGTCTTATCAGATAAACTAACTAAATCATCTATAATACTATTAACATCTTCATTTCTAGGATCATCCATAGTAAATATAACATAATCAGAATTATCTAAAACTACTTTTCCCATAGGGCCACGTTTTTCTTTTTCACGTCCACCTGCAGAACCAGTTACTGTAATAATTCTACCTTTACATATTTTCTTTAATACAGGATATAGTTTTAAAAATGAATCTGTAGTATGAGCATAATCTAAAACTATATCGTAGTTTTGACCATACTCTAAAAATTGTACTCTTCCTTCTAATACTTTAATATTAGAAACCTTAGAAATAATATCTTCTATATCATAACCTAAAGCTATACAAGCACCAATACCAGCTACTAAATTATATACATTAAAATCTCCAAGTAAAGGACTAGTAATAGAATAATCCTTATCTTTATAATTTAATATAAAATTAGTATTTTTAGAATTAACTTCTATATCTTTAATTAATAAATCTGCATTATTCATACCATATGTAAGAACATTACAACTACAAGAATTATAGAACTCATCAAAATATTTATCTTCAGTATTTAAAATAGCATAACCATGCTCTTTAATATGCTCTAACATCTCTTTTTTACAAGCTACATAATTTTCTACTGTCTTATGAATATTTAAATGATCTTCTGTTATATTAGTAACTATTCCAACATCAAAATAAACATCATCAAGTCTTTTTCTAAAATATGCTTCACTTGAAGTTTCCATACTCAAAATTTTACAACCACTATCTAAAAATCTTCTAAAATACATAAATAGTCTATCAAAATCAGGTGTTGTATTAACAATTTTTTCACTAAACTTAGAACAAATAATTCCATTAGTACCCATATAACCACAAATATTATCTCCTATTAAATCTTGAATTATTTGTGAAGTAGTAGTTTTACCATTAGTACCAGTAGTCGCAATCAAAGAAAGTTCCTTTTCTGGATAATCATAAAACTTACTAGCTAACTTTCTAAGTTCTAAATTAGTATTTTCTACTTTAATAGTTGGAACAGAACACTCTACATCACGACTAACCACAACAGCACTTGCTCCATTACTAATTGCCTCATCTATAAATTCATGTCTATCAGCAGTAACTCCCATAGTACATACAAATATATCTCCAACTTCTACTTGTTTAGAGTTTATCTTAATACCTCTAATTTCTATATCGGGATAGCCACTATATAATTCACTTAATAATTTCATAATATCACCTACTATAAGTATACATTATTTTACTTTAAAATTGAACACTTTTGTTTATAAGAAAATACATTTATGTTAAAATTAGTATGGTGATAATATGAAAACGATAATTTTTGGAGCAGGTTCAGACTTAGGAGTACATATTGATGGAGCACATCTAGGTCCTATTCAATTAACTAAAGATTTAAATACTTTTTATAAAGGAGAAATTATAAATTTTAGTCAAAATGAATCTGTTATTAAAAGTAGAAATTTATCTGATAGAAGAAAAAATGAATATGATGTAGAAAAGTTTAATACTGATTTATATAATTCAATAGTTGAAAAAACAAAAGATGATGAATTATTCCCAATAACTATTGGTGGGGATAAATCAATTTCAATCGCATCAGCCCTAGCAAGTGCTTCTAAATATCCTCAAGATAATATAGGTATGATATGGTTCTCATCACATGCCGACTATAATACATTTGAAACTACTATCACAGGTAACATTGCTGGATTAAGTGTCGCAGCTATTAACGGATATAAGAATCATGAATTAAGATATTTTCATGATACAAATGTAATTCAAACAGCTAAGACTGTTATTATTGGTGCTAGAGACATAGAAGAAAATGAAAAAGATAATATTAGATATTCAGGAATAAAAATATATACAACCAAAGATATTAAAGAAAGAGGAATTGAAGAAATACTAAATGAAGCTTTTGAAATAGTTGGAACTAGAACCAAAGGAATTCATATTAACTATTGTCTTGATTTATTTGATCCTGATGCAGCACCAGGAGTATCAATACCTAAATTTGACGGTTTGACTGAAGAAGAAGGTATGAAGATAAATGAAGAAGTATTAAAACATATTGATGATATAATTTCATATAACTTAGTCGATTTTAATCCACTACGTGATCAACAAAGAAAAACAGAACAAATAGCTTTAAATATGATTGTTCAAGTTATAAATGCCGTAACTAAAAAAGGAACATCATTTACAAGAAAATATTAAAGACCAAATGGTCTTTTTTTATGCACAAAAAAAAGAACTTAGTATTCTAAGTTCTTATATTTTAATAATTTCTATCTCTTAAGAATGGAGGTAATTCAAAATCTCCACCTTCATCTGAAGAAGAACTATCATCATCCATAACATCTAATACTTCTGGTTTAGTATATTCAGGAGTACTTCTTCTTGTTGGAGCAGCATTACTAAATACTGGTTCTTTAATTTCTTTTTCTTTCTTAGCTTTATCAAATCCAGTAGCAATAACAGTAACTATTACTTCATCACTTAAATTCTCATTAATTACAGAACCAAAGATTGTATTAATATCAGTATTAGCAGCGCTTCTAACAACTTCTGCAGCTTGTTCAGCTTCAAATAATGTTAAGTTAACCCCACCTGTAATATTAATAATTGCATCTGTAGCACCATCTATTGAAGTTTCTAATAATGGTGATGAAACAGCTTGTTTAGCAGCCTCGATTGCTCTATCTTCTCCCATACCAATACCGATACCGATAATAGCATGTCCACTATCTTTCATAACTGCTTTAACATCAGCAAAGTCTAAGTTAACAAGACCAACTACAGCAATTAAATCTGAAATAGATTGTACACCACGACGAAGTACATTATCTACTTCTTTAAATGCTTCAAGCATTGGTGTAGTCTTATCAATAATTTCTCTTAATCTATCATTTGGAATAATTATTAAAGTATCAACATGTTTTCTTAATTCTTCAATACCTTTTAATGCATTTTCCATTCTTCTCTTACCTTCAAAAGAGAAAGGTTTAGTAACAATAGCAACTGTTAAAGCTCCAAGTCCTTGAGCTATTTCAGCAACAACTGGTGCAGCACCTGTACCAGTTCCACCACCCATACCACAAGTAATGAATACCATATCAGCTCCAGCTAATGCATCCTCTATTTCTTTCTTAGATTCAACTGCAGCTTCTCTACCAATTTCAGGTTTAGCTCCAGCTCCAAGTCCATCAGTTAAAGATGCTCCAATTTGAATTTTAACATCTGCTTTTGATGAATTTAAAACTTGTAAATCAGTATTAGCAGCGATAAATTCCACTCCTTTAACACCTGATTCAACCATTCTATTAACGGCGTTTCCTCCACCGCCACCTAAACCTATAACTTTAATCTTTGCTAATTGATCCATTTCTAATCCGCCTAACATACCTAGTCCTCCTTAATTGTCAAAAAAATGTCCAAACACTTTATTTATTATATTATCACTACCAATAGTTCTATCATTATTAGCAACAATTTCTTTCATATCACTATTAGAAATCATAGTACTATCAATATTTCTTAAACATAACTTATCATCGTAATACTTAATAGTACCAAAAACACTACTAAATTTATTATGTCTAATTCCCATAGTAGAAATATTACAAACTTTAGCATTAATACCAAGTTCTTCTTCCACTAAATATTGAAACCCAGCTAGCTCGCTAAGCCCACCTGTTATTATTATATAACGTATTTCTCTATTTGTTAAGTTTTTTATCTCTTTTTTTGCAAGTTTTAATATTTCTGTAACCCTAGCTTCTACTACTTTAGATAATCCAACTTGAGAAATTTCTTTAGTATCATTATCATTATATTTAACTTCATAAACATCATTACTATCAGCATAACTTTGCATACTAACAGCAAAATTTTCTTTTAAATTACGTGACTCATCACTACTAATTTTAAATATATATGATATATCCTTATCTACATTAATACTACCTATTGGAATAGTACTATTCTTAATTTGAATTCCTTTATTAAAAACAGAAATATTAGTAGAAAATTCCCCAATATTAATAATAGCCCCTACTTCTTTATCATAATCATTATTCTTTATAGTAAAATAATCACCTGTAGAAGTAAATGCTATATCAATAGTATCTAATCCACTAAGTTTTAAAACTTCTAATATTCTGTACAATGGTTCTTTTAAAACAGTTGAATAAACAACTTTAGTTTCTAATATTTCACCCTTCATACCCTTAGGATCTTTTACTGATTCACTATCATCTATAGTAAAATTAATAGGTACAGCAGTAACTAATTCATACTCTTCTCCAATACGACCTACTAAAGCATCTTTTAATACCAAAGAAACATCTTCTCCAGTAATAATCTCATCACTATCTAATTTAATAGAACCAACTGCTATATCCATAGTACAATCTTTAGGAGGAATACAAGCAATAACCTTAGTAATCTTAATACCTAACATATCATTAGCTTTTCTAAGAGCTTTTCTAACACTAGAAACACACTTTTTAATATCAACTACTTCACCATTTCTAATTCCTTCAGACTTAGAACTAACAGATGTAAGTATATTAAAAGAATCACCAAGTTTTTCAGCAACTACAATCTTAATACTATTAGTACCTAATTCAATACCAGCATATATATTACTCATATGTACCTCCTATCTTATAAAATAATTATACAATAAATTATAATAATTTAAAAGTTTTTATAAACTATTCTTTTATTTGAAAATGATTACCATTATCTAAATATAATATACCTTTTCTATTTTCTAATTGAGATAAAACATCATTATAATAATTAATCATTTTAAACTTAGTCAAAGTTAAATAAACCATATTACCATCATCCATATAAAGTAAAAATCTATCTTTGTCTAAATCATTAGGTTTATACTCAATATCAGAAATTTTTCCTAAAGTATCATCATCAATCTTAGACATTTTACCAATAAAAGTACTATATTTATCATCAGGCACATAATTAATAACCCTAGGTACTCTAAAAACATCTACTATTGATGTTGAAGAAACTTCCTTCTTATTTTCAAAAACTACTGTATTTTTATTATTATTAACAAATATAGGTTTATTCTCCTTAATATTAATTTCTAATACATGATAAAACTTCTTATGTACATTAACCTTTTCTATATAAGGAGAAGTTAATAATTTCTTTTTTATACTTCTAGAACTAGTAAAATAAAAACTAGGATAATTTTTAGTATTAGATAATTCTAATATATAATCATCATTTAAATAATTATTACCAGTAATTATAATATTCTTTATATCCGTATTTAAATACGAATAACAAGCAAAAAATAGTCCTCCTAAGAATAAAAGAACTAGTAATAATCTAAATAATCTAATTTTTCTTCTCTTGACTATTTTTTTTGCCATAAATTACTCCCAATTTACAAATTCTTGTTCTACTTTCAATTCGACGTTATACTCTTCCAAAACTCTCTGTTTAACATAATCTATTAAATATTTAATATCACTACTACTTGCATTATCTTTATTAATTATAAAATTAGCATGCTTTTCACTAACCATAGCCCCACCTTTTTTTAAGCCCTTAAGACCTAATTGTTCTATTAATTGTCCAGCAAACATATCTGGTGGATTTCTAAATACACTACCAGCAGATGGATATTCTAATGGTTGTGACTCCCTTCTTCTTTTACGACGATCTTTTATAACTGCCTCTATCGCACTACGTTCACCCTTTTCTAGTTTAATTATTACTTCTAAACAAATATAACCAGGATGAGTCTTTAAAAAAGATGTACGATAATGAAAATCCATTTCTCTATTTTCTAAAGTAATTATTTTCTCTTTAGGAGTTAATACAGTAACTTGTTGAACAACATATCCCATATCACTCTTATAGGCACCAGCATTCATATAAATAGCTCCACCTACAGTACCAGGAATACCTGATGCAAATTCTAATCCAGTAAGTGATTTTTTAGCAGCCATTAAAGATAATTTTACAAGTGGAAAACCTGCTCCTACTCTTACTTTAGTACCAAAGAATTCAACACTATTTAATTCATTTAATTTAATTAAAACTCCTTCATACACTTTATCACTAAAAAGTACATTAGAACCATTTCCTAATATCTTATATTTAACACCATGCTTCTTAAGAGTCTTAATAACTGTAACTAGACATTCTACATCCTTAGGATAAACAATACATTTAGCTAAACCACCTGTTCTATAAGTTGTATATTTACTTAAGAATACATCCTTTTCTATCTTACCTATATTTAATTTTTCTAATTCTTTTATAATTTTATCCATACTACTCACCAATTAACTTTCTAATCTCTTCATATATTCTTGTTGCACTATCTCTAACTCCAAATTTAAAAGAATTATCGCTCATACTCTTGTATAACTTTTTATCACTAACTATTTTATCAATAACTGGAATTAACTTATCACTATCAAAATCTTTTTCTTCAACTATTTGACATGCTCCCACATCTTCTAAATCTTTAGCATTTAAATATTGATGATTATGAGTAACATAAGGAGATGGTACTAATATAGTAGGAAGACCAATAGCTGTTATTTCAGAAATAGTTGATGCTCCTGCACGTGATACTAATAAATCAGTATCTTTCATTAAATTTATTAAATTATCTAAAAACGGAACTAGTTTAACATTACTAGGAACACTAACATCATTAAAACTATCATAATAAGCTTTTCCAGTAATTATTAATACTTGATAATTTTTATCTTTAAAACTAGGTATCATTTCTTTTAATTTATTAGTTATAGTAGTAGAACCAAGTGATCCCATAACAAACACAACTAATTTAGAACTTCTCTTAAATCCTAACTCACTTCTAGAATATATTGATACATTATTAATCTCTTCACTTCTAGGATTACCTGTAAATACAGTTTTCCCTTCCTTAAAATATTTCTTACTCTTAGGAAAAGACAAACATATAGTATCTACAAAACTTGATAAAAATTTATTAGACATACCTGGTATAGAATTTTGTTCATGTACAAGAGTTTTATAACCTAATTTATGTGCTGCATATAAAACAGGTGCAGTTACATAACCACCTGCCCCAACAACGATATCAGGATTAAATTCTTTAATAATAGTTTTCGCTTTTTTATAAGATTTAAAAGTTTTAAACATAACTGAAACATTCTTAAAAATATTTTTTCTGTTTAAACCTTTCATTTCTAAACCAATAAAACGAATTCCAAGTTTAGGAACAATGTCTTTTTCCATTCTATCACTTGTTCCTATATATAAAACTTCACTATTTTCTTCTTTTTCTTTAATTTTATTTATAATCGCAAGTGCTGGATATATATGTCCACCAGTACCTCCTGCCACAACAATAATTCTCATTAAAACATCTCCTCAAGTACTTATCTATATATTTTATGACACCATAAAAACTATATTACACATCTAGACTATATTAAAATTATACCTTAAAGACAAAAATAAGTAAATAAACTATTATCAAATTGAAAAAAAAATTATAATGTGATAAAATATTCTAACAAGAAAGAGGGATACTATGGCAAGTGTAGGAATAATCGCTGAATATAATCCATTTCACAATGGACACATGTATCATATAAATAAAATAAAAGAACTATATAAAGATGATACTATAATTTTAATATTAGGTGGAAACTTCACCGAACGTGGAGATGTTTCAATAATTGATAAGTGGAAAAAAACAGATATTGCACTAAAAGCAGGAGTTGATTTGGTAATCGAATTACCATACTCTTTCTCCACTCAAAGTGCAGATTACTTTTCATATGGAGCAGTCACTCTACTAGAAAACTTAAAAGTAGAAAAACTCATATTCGGTAGTGAAAGTAACAATATAGAAGATTTAAAACTAATAGCTAAAGAACAAATAGAAAATGAAGAATTTGATAGATTAGTAAAAATATACTCTAAACTAGGAAAAAACTACCCTACTGCTCTATCTTTAGCTCTATACGATCTAACAGGTAAAGAAATAAAAGAACCTAATGATCTACTTGGAATTAGTTATATAAAAACAATATTAAAAAACAACTATAAAATAGAACCAATCTCAATAAAAAGAACAAACAATTATCATAATGAAGATTTAGAAGAAAAAATATCTAGTGCCACTTCTATTAGAAAAGCTCTATTAGAAAATATTGATGTATCTAACCAAGTACCAGACTTTGTATTACCTTATTTAAACAATCTACACAATATAGAAGATTACTTCCCATTATTAAAATATAAAATAATTACAGAAAAAGATTTATCTATATATCATACTGTAGATGAAGGAATAGATAAATTATTAAAAAAAGAAATTTTAAACGCAAATTCTTATGAAGAATTAATATCTAAAATTAAAACAAAACGTTATACATATAATAAAATAAAAAGAACTCTACTTCATATTTTATGTAACTTCACTAAAGAAGAGGCCAATAAATATAAAGATGTAGAATATATTAGAATACTTGGATTTAATGATAAAGGAAGAACTTATTTAAATAAAATCAAAAAAGAAACTACTCTTCCAATAATAAGTAAAATAATAAGAGAAAAACCAGATATGTTAGAATTTGAAATGAATACTACTAAAATATATTCACTTCCAAAAAATGAGCAAGATTTAATAAAAAAAGAATATAAAAACAATTTATATAAAGGAGATAAATATGATAAAGAATAAGAAAAGCGGACAATTAATTATAGTATCTGCACCAAGTGGTGCTGGAAAAGACACAGTTGTTAGAGGTGTAATGGAAAAAGATAATCATAATAGATGGGTATCAGTATCCGCAACATCAAGATCACCAAGAAAAGGAGAACAAAATGGAGTTGATTATTATTTCTTTTCTAAAGAGGAATTTGAACAAAAAATAAAAGAAGATTATTTCTTAGAGTATGCAGAATATGCTGGGAACTATTATGGTACACCAAAAGAATTTATAAAAGAAAAATTAGATCAAGGAATAGATGTAATATTAATAATAGAAATCCAAGGGGCTGCTATTGTAAAACAAAAATTACCAGAATCATTATTAATATTTATAATGCCACCTTCTCTAAAAACATTAGTTAAACGTCTAAAAGGTAGAGGAACAGATTCCAATGATAAAATTATTGAAAGATTCCATACAGCTTATAAAGAAATAAATGAAGTTACTAAATATAACTATGTAGTTGTAAATGATAAATTAGAAGAAGCAATAGAAAAAGTAGATGCTATTCTTAAAGCAGAAAAATGTAGAGTTGATCGTATAGAAGAAGTATACTTAGATACAAAAGAAGAAGAAATACATGAACTTCTACTAGATAAAGAATTTAATAATGAATCTATTTCATCTAAAATAGATTAAACAAAAAAAAGGATATCAAATATCCTTTTTAATTTTGTTAACTATTCTGCAGAACAATAAAAGTTACTACCTAAAACAGAATTAGAATCTTTAGCATAAGCAGAAATATTAATAACATTATTATCTTCATCTCTATAATAAGTAATGTTACCATTAGTCTGAGTAGAATATGTTATATTATAAGATGAACTTAAAATATTAGAAGAATTTAAATTTTCTTTATCATTCAATATATCTCCTATTTTAATATTATTTTTAAAATTAATATCTTCTACTTCAATCGTTGTACCTTTAGAACTATCAAATGCAGGATCTTTAATATTACCATCCTTTAATGTATATATGTATAATACAACATCTGTCTTATCAGCTACTGATTGAACACTTATAGTGTTGACTCCGTCTGTAAGTTTGTAAAAATTATACTCAGAAGTTTTATTAGTCTTAGAATCAGTAAAAGTATTTATATCATGACATATAACAGACAATTTAGTATTATCAACTATATCACTAATTTTAGTTTCTCCAAGAACTATTTTATAATCATTAATATACATAACAACATTAGACTTTTTAGTATCATTTTTCTTTGTTTCGTTATTGTTTGTTTGACTACTATTATTTCCGGATTCCGTAGTCTTATTAGTTTTAGTTAAAAATACTACCCCTACTACGATGGCTATTACTGCTACTACTGCAATAACACCTACAACTATTTTAATTACATTATTATTACCTTTTTCCATATTTTATTCCTCCTATAACAAAAAAAATTATACATTAAAATAAATAACACTGTCAATAAAAAAATGACTACGCTAGTCATCTTTTTTTGCTCTTGGAAAGCTATTATAATAAACCTCTTTTAATCTATCAGTAGATACATGCGTATATACTTGAGTAGCACTTATACTTTCATGTCCAAGTAACTTTTGAACAGTAAGTAAATCACATCCCTCATTTAATAAATGAGTTGCAAAACTATGTCTAATCATATGAGGAGAAATATTTTTATTTAAACTAGTCTTTTTAATAATTTGATCTAGAATGTATCTTACTCCTCTTTCAGTAAGTACCCCACCATTCTTATTTAAAAATAAATAATCACTATCATTAATATTTAATTTACTATAAGCTTCATTTAAATATAAACCCAACACTTCTTCGCAATAATCACCATACTCCACAATTCTCTCTTTATTACCCTTACCAAGTATCAATATCTTTCTAACAGACTTATCGATATCCTTAACTTTTATATTAACAAGTTCTCCAACACGAATCCCAGTCGCATATAACATTTCAAGTATTAATCTATCTCTAATACCTAAAGGAGTATTTAGATCACATGCATCAAACAATTCTTCTAATTCATTATATTCAAAATACCTAGGTAATTTTTTTTCTCGTTTAGGACCACTAACTAAAGAAAAAATATTAGACTTTATAATGTTTTCATTAGCCAAGTATTTATAGAAACCTCTAAGAGCACTAAGCTTTCTATCTATAGATGAATTACTATCATTACACTCTTCTTTTAAATACATTAAATAAAATCTAATATCACTATAAACGACATCTTTATAATCAATACTCTCTCTATCCAGATACTCTAAGTATTCAATCATATCAGTCTTATAACTAGTAATAGTATAATCAGAATAATTCTTTTGAAATTTTAAATATTCTAAATAACTATTTACGTTTTTCATAATTTTCTTTAACACTACTACTATTTTCTTTTAAATAACCTAAACCAACTGAATCTAAATCTTCCTTACTATAACTTAATATATCATCTAAATCCATATTATTAAGTACAGCAGCTACCCCACCTTCATTATAAAAATAAGTAAGTGGATCGTTATCACGACCAAAATTATTATTCTCACCTAACAAATCATCTAATGAATATCTCTTTCTAGGTACAATTCTTTTAATTTCTTGTTGATTAGTATGTTCTTTTTCTGTAACTGGTACAATCTTATTTAAATCTATTTCTTGTTGTACATAATTAACTTCAGGAGTAATCTCTTTATTTAAAAATTTCTTCTCCCATACAACAAATTTTCTTAATGTCTTATACTTACGTAAATTAGCCTCAAGTTTTTTTTCTACTTCATTTAAAAACTTTTGTTGCTCCGGTTCTAAAGCAGCATGTTTCATCAAATAATTATAATTTTCCATAAGTTCTCTTAAATGAGGATTAGAAGAAATCTTTCGATCAGACATTAATAATTTAAATGAATCTTCACCTATCAAATAATTTTTCATTCTTGAAATAAATTCATTAACTTCTTTAGTAGCATTCAAATAAATATCAGTTTCTGTTTCTCCTTTATCTTTTCTATCTCTAACTTCCATAGCACATCTAAACAAAAACTTATCATTATAAACAACATCATCAGAAACTAAAGTACCTTTTGATTTATGAACGATAGTAATCTTTGAAGTAGAATTAAGATAAGGAGCATACTCCTTAGACTTAGACAATTTAACTAAAAGAGTCTCTTCATCCGGACATAATGTTGTAATAGAATCCAACTCTTCTAATGTAAATTTATTTCGAACTTCTTTTTTTCTTACACTAAACGATAGCGGTTTAACTTGGTTATTATTTCTAGCTCTTCTTATAGTTGCTAGATCATATGTATACATATAATAATTAGCCATATAATCACCCTCTTTACTATATTATAGTATATTTTTTTTAAATAATAAATAAAAAAGTAGATTAAAAATCTACTTTACATACTCGCAACTACTACACTTAATCTTACCATCTTTTTCTACTAAGTACTTACCACATTCAGGGCATTTACCTTCCACTGGCTTATCCCACGATGCAAACTTACATTTTGGATAATTATTACATCCATAGAAAATTTTACCTCTACGAGTTTTTCTTTCAATAATTTTACCACCACAATCTGGACAATCCATTATAACAGTTTCTTCTTTTTTTTCTTTTTTAATATACTTACAAGTTGGATAATTACTACAAGCAACAAATTCTCCATATCTACCACTTCTAATAACTAATGGACTTCCACAATCAGGACATACTTCACCAGTTTCTTCTGGAGCTTTCTTTTCCATATCAGAAAAAGCATCAGTAACTCGAGGTTCAAATATCTTATAAAATTCTTCTAATACTTTATTCCAAACTGCTTTACCATCAGCCACTTTATCTAAATCTTCTTCCATTTCTCTAGTGTATTCAACATTTATTAAATCACTAAAGAATTCTTGAAGTTTATCTGTTGTATCAATTCCTATTTGAGTAGGTTTAAATTTCTTTTCAACTAATTCTACATATCCACGTTCTTTAATAGTATCTATTATTTTTGCATATGTAGAAGGTCTACCAATACCTAACTCTTCCATTTCTTTAATAAGTTTTGCTTCACTATATCTAGCAGGTGGTTTAGTAAAATGTTGACTACTTTCTACATTTGTAGTAACAACTTCTTCCCTATCACCTATCTCAGGTAATATTTTATCTTCACTATCTTCATAATCTTTATAAATTTTTAAATAACCATCAAATATTAAAACTTGACCAGTGGTTTTAAACTTATAATCGTTATTATCAAATATAATAGTAGTTTGATTCACTTTAGCATCACTCATTAAAGATGCTAAGGTTCTCTTATAAATTAAACTATATAATTTAAATTCATCTGGTTTTAAATATTCTTTTATCTTTAATGGTTCTCTTAAAACACTAGTAGGTCTAATAGCTTCATGTGCATCTTGAACATTTTCAGTCTTTTTACTAGTTTTAATATATCCAACATATTCTTTACCATAATTTTCTTCTATATATTTTCTAGCAGGACCAGTAAAGTCATCAGAAAGTCTAATAGAATCTGTTCTCATGTACGTAATAAGACCAACAGTTTCACTTCCTAAATCAATACCTTCATATAACTTTTGTGCTATACTCATAGTTTTCTTAGCTGGAAAACCTAATTTAGTAGAAGCTTCTTGTTGTAATGTTGAAGTAATAAAAGGAAACTTACTCTTTTTAGCTTTAGCTTTCTTTTCTATACTCTCTACAGTATATTTATCATCTATAGACTCTAATACTTTATTAGCATCTTCTTCACATTTTAATTCAATATCATCATCTTTATATTTAAATAACTTAGCTTCATACTCAGGAAATATTGCAGTTATAGTCCAATACTCTTCAGGATTAAATGCTTCTATTTCTCTTTCTCTATCAACAATAAGTTTTAAAGCAACACTCTGTACTCTTCCAGCACTCTTTGCTCCTATCTTACTTTGTAATAACTTAGAAAGTCTAAAACCAATAATTCTATCTAATATTCTTCTGGTTTCTTGAGACTTAACTAAATTATCATCTATTACAGTAGGATTATTAATAGCATCAAGCACTTTATCATGAGTAATTTCATTAAATAAAACACGCTTATAATTACTATCTTTAATACCTAATGCATCTTTTAAATGCCAAGCAATTGCTTCTCCTTCACGGTCAGGGTCGCTTGCAAGATAAACTAATTCACTATTCTTAACATCTTTCTTTAATTCTTTAATAACATTACCCTTTCCTTTAATAGGAATATAATTAGGCTTAAAACCATCTTCTATATCAACACCAAGACCAAATTTACCAGTAGTCGCTAAATCCCTAATATGTCCCTTAGATGAAACAACTTTATAATCTCCACCTAAATATTTCTCAATTGTCTTACTTTTACTAGGACTTTCCACTATAACTAAATTTTTTGCCATAAGATTCCTCCTCAATTAAATACTTATACTAGCTTTTAAACATTATGTCAATTATTTTTTTATATCAATTTTATTTTTCCTACTATTAATTTTATTAAAATATTCGATACATTGACCAGTTCTAATAAACTCACTTATATCATTATTATTAATATCATTATATTTAATTTTAACACTCATAATCGTCTTAACAATATCATTAACTATTTGTGAATCAAATACAACATCATCCATAACTACAAATATATTATTTAAAATACTAGTTAACTCCTTGCTACTTATATTATACTTATCTTTAAATAAAATATCTAAATCTTTCTTATAATTAGTTAATATACTCTTACTATCATGACAATTAGGATTACTTTTTAATATTTTTTCTTTTACTTCAGGTAAAACAGGTACATAACCATAAGAATTATATACCCCTAAATTTAATCCGACTAATAAACTAAAATCATAATACCCAGAAGTATTTAAACTACCTAGCAAAGAAGAAAAAACTAATTTATCAAATTCAAATTTATCTTTTGAGTCCCTAATAATTTTATTAATATTAATAGGAGAATAACTATTAACTCTTACATTAAGCATTTCAGATGATACTAAAAACATCTTATGTTTACCCTTTAATTTTTTTATATTATTATCATTCATAAAATCAACAAAAGACATTTAATCACCTCTTTTATTATTTAAATAATCACTAACAGGTCCATAACTTCTTCTATGCTCATCAATTATACCATACTTTTCTATCGCATCCAAATGTTTCTTAGTAGGATATCCCTTATTATTTTTAAAATCATACATAGGATATTTTAGATCTAATTCATATAACATTCTATCTCTCGTAACCTTAGCTATAACTGAAGCTGCACTTATTGTAATACTCTTTAAATCCCCTTTAATAATAGATGTAGTTGGTATATCTAAATCAAGTGGCATTGCATCTATTAATATATGTTCTGGTTTAATATCACAATTATTAATAGCCTGTTTCATAGCTAATTTAGTTGCTTCATATATATTAACCTCATCTATTTTCTTCTCATCAATTATACCTACTCCAACTGAAATAGCTTCTTTCATAATTAAATCATAAAACTCATCACGTTTCTTTTCACTTAATTTCTTAGAATCAGTAAGTCCATCTAAATTAAACTTATCAGGTAATATTACACAAGCAGCTACAACAGGGCCAACTAAAGGGCCTCTACCTACTTCATCAACTCCCGCTATTAACTTAACACCTTTATCTTTAAGTTTTCTTTCATATCTATAATTATCTTTACTACATAAAATTAAATCTAACTTATTAATTACTTTTTTATCTTTCTTTTTATTTTCGAATAATTTTAATTCATAACAAGCTTCTAAATTTAAAACATTATAACCATCAATATTAATAGTATTATTCATATCATAAAAATTAGTACTTATTTCAAAACAATCATTATACTTTATTTCATCACCAAATAATCCTACTTTAACATCCCAATCTAACTTATCATAAATACTACTATCACAACTTAAATCAATATTACCAGTTTCTTCTAATATATCTTGAAGTACTAGTGCTGCTCCACCAATAATTATATATGATTCTTTATCCAATGATAGACACTTTAATTTTTCACATATTTCATTTTTATTCATATTAACACCTCTTGTCAAAATAAAAGGAAATCCAAGATACCTTGGATTTTTTTAATTAGTCTTAATTTTCATACCTTTATATGTGTAATAAATATTCTTCTTACCTTGAACTAATTTATAATAATTATCTCCGCCAGAAATACTGTTATCACTATAATCTATCTCTTTTCCAGATTTATTAATCAAATAATATTTATCACCTTTCTTAGCTGTATAAAAGCCACTATTATGACTAGCTTCATAAACTCTATCATATGTATTAGATACTACTTTATATTTTTGATTAATTAAATAATATTGATCTTTTGTATTTCTTACTATTGATAAATTATTTTCATCAAAACTAGATGCACTTTTAACATTATCTAAGGTATGTAGTAATTTACCACTAATACTATAAAAAGCTACTTTATTTTCTGTTTCAGAACAACGTCCTTCCAAATTATATATCTTAGAACTTCTAGATACAGAATATGGTCTATAACATTCAACTTTTTCTTTTAATTTACCACCTACATAAATTTCTGTATTCTTTAAATCAACTTTATTTATATAGTTCTTACCATCTATATATTTAACATCTGACTTATATGTTTCCACTAATAATTCTTTCTTATCATTAACAACATATCTACCATTATAAGATTTAGAACATAATAAATTATTATTATGATATTCATAGAATAAATTAGTACATGTATCATCAGTAAATATAGTTCTACCATTTTTCATAAGTCTAAAGAATGGTTTATCTTGTGAAGTTGATTTATCATATAAAACATATCTCTCTGTATCAATTGTATTCATAGAAGATACTGAATAATTACCATCTAATTTAACAACTACTTTCTTCTTAATAACATTTACAACATAACTAACATCATTATATCTAATTACTAAATAGTTACCTTCTAACTCACTCATCTTAATATCATCACTAGTTTTATTTTTCTTTATCTTAGTTAATTGTTTACCATCTCTATCAAAAACTTGATATTCTTTTTCAGTATCCAAAATAACTACACCATGATCTAATATAAACGATACAATTTCTTTATCTTTTAAATCACTAGCTACTTTTCCCTTAGAATTTAATAAAAACTTATTAAGATTCTTATCTCTAGCGACAAATAAGAAATCTTCATGAGCAATATACTCATATTTACCAAATGGAACAATCATTTTTCCTTTAGTATTAATTACACCATATTTATTATTTTTATCCTTAGCAACTGCTAAACCATTCTTAAATGAAGAAATATAATTATATACTTCTTTATTAATTTGTTTACCATTTTCGTTATACATTCTATAACCATTATTATTAAGAACCACCACATCAGAAACTAATAAATCTTCATAATTAGCTACTTTATTACCACATCCACTTAATAGTAAAACACATACACTAACCATTAATAAATAAAATAATTTTTTCTTTAACATAATCTACTCTCCTATTTCAATCTATCCAAAGTTATTTCTCCAAAATAACCATTTTTTAGATCTCTAATAATAATATCAGAAACCCTTTCATAATCAGCAACTCCACCCCTAGTTAAAGCACCTCTACGTGTTGCAATCATGTCATAGACTTCTATGAAATCATCATCCAATTCTTCTATTCCATAACGCTCTTTTAATCTTTCAGGATATAATTCGTATAATTTTTTCAAGATAAAGACAGCTAATGCACCAGTATCAAGAATTTCTTCTTTAATTGAAGAAAGACTCGCAAGTATATGAGCATTCTCTTGATTTTCCATCTTAGGCCATAAAATACCAGGAGTATCTAAAAGTTCAATATCTTTATTAATTCTAATCCAAGATAAACTCTTAGTAAATCCAGGTTTATTTCCAACTCCAGCAGACTTTTTACCTACAAGTCTATTAATTAATGTAGACTTACCAGCATTTGGAACACCTATAATTAAAGCTCTAATACTACGTGGCTTAAGCCCTTTAGCTATTCTTTTTTCATTTTCCTCTTGTAAAACAACTTTACTTTCATCAAGAATCTTCTTAACATTAAGACCACTCATCAAATCAACAGGAATAACTATATAACCTTTATCCTTATAAAATTCTATGAACTTATCTGTTACCATTTTATCACATAAATCATACTTAGTCATTATTAAAATACGTGGTTTATTCTTTATCAAATCATCAATGTCAACAATCTTAGATGATATAGGCATTCTTGCATCAATAACTTCATACACAATATCTACTAAATTTAACTTTTCAGAAATCTCCCTCTTAGTTTTAGCCATATGGCCAGGATACCAATTTATATTAGTTTTATTTTCGTTCATGAGAATCATCTCCTTTATTTTTTATATGTTTTTTCTAAAAAAATACGCTTTTCAAATCCACCACGTTTCAATCTCTTTTGTTTTGCAACTTCAACAACGTCATCTAATTTTTTGTCATTTAATTCAGCAATTGATCTTAATATTTCTAACACATCTGCAAGTTCTTCTATAGTTTCATCAGAATTCTTAGAACTTATAACTTCATTTGCTTCTTCTAAAAGTTTTTTATATAACTCAACTTTGTACTCTTCATCAGCTAATATTCTAGTAACAGATTCTTCACCATTACTTGCTATTATATCTGGTATGTTATCTCTAACTAGCTTGTTAAATATCCTTTCCATTTTATCACCTTATTTTTTCTTGGTCTTGACTAAATTGTTCTCAACCAATTTATATTAGTTTTATTATCCATAGAAATCACTCCATTTCTATTCAATTATAGCATAAAAAAGACGAAATTTATTATAATTCCGTCTAATTTTAAATCATTTTTATAGTTACTATAAATCGGTATCAATTATTAATTTAAGTCTCCTGGCCATATGGCTAATCGTAATATCTTAATCTTGCGATTATTTCTATTAATTAAATAATAATATTTTCACCATGCTCACAATGTTTATAAAATTGGAGACAATTTATTCCATATTTAGGTTTTTCGTATTTATATATACATAAGTTGTTTTTAATATAATTACCATTTAACTCATACTTTATAAATTTGCTTTTTATATCTTTTAATGCTTCTTCTTCGGTTTTATATGAATGAATCCCTCTAAATCTTTCCCAAGAATGTTCAAACCAATAATATAAATTATTATCTTTATAAATTAAAAAAGTATGTGTAGGACAATTATTATTATCATAGTGTACAATAAAAAATGTTTTAAATTTAATGTTTGTTTTTTCAAAAAAGTTACGCTCAAGTTCAACTTGATCCCAACACACACCGACATTATTATTTAATACTTCATTTGGTGTTTCTAAAACATAATCATTAGAAAATGTTTCATCAACATTAAAGTGAATATTTTCATATTTATCTTTCCAGCCATATTTAATATTATTCATTTGATTCATAATTTCCTGAGGCATTAAAATCACCTACCTATAAACATTATACCATATATTTTCATTTTTAATTACACCGTTATATTACTATTTTCCGCGCAATTATTAAAATATAAAATCATTATTCTATATGTGATTTCAATGGCGGTATCAGTTTCTCAATTCTCAATGGAAAAACACCTATTTTTAGGTATTTATGTCATTTTTAATGTTTTTTGCATCAATAGCACTCCACTATTTCATTTTATTTAATTTAATATAGTCTTCTATATCAATTTTTATTTCTTCAATTATATGTCCTATATTCCCTTCTCCTGCATATTTATTCAAATCAAAGAAATTATCATTAATATCAACCCATTCAAGCTTATTAACTTCTTCTACTAATTCCACATCATTATTCAAAATACCATAGTATATTTCTAAATCTTTACCAAAAGAAACGTATTCGATATTCATAAAGTATTTTAATGAAACATCTTCTTTAGTAATAGCAGTTTCTTCATATAATTCACGATAAGCTTCATTTAATCCATCATTCTCTTTTTCTATTTTTCCACCTACCAAATTATACATTCCTATATATGGTTCTTTTGTTCTTTTACACATTAAAGTATTCTTCATATTTTTATCAAATATAACAATGACATTATAATTTTTCATTTTATCACCTCTTTAAATTAATATAATCCTCTACATCAATAACTTCTATATTATTATCTATTAACATCTGTGCTGTAATACCATTTCCATCTATTAACTCTCTATCAAAATTACCACTATATATTTTACCTACACCACAAGATGGACTTCTTGATTGTAGAATAACTTTATCTACATTTAACTCCTTAGCAAGTTTTAAAACTTCTTCTGCTCCTCTTACAAACTCTTCTGTAACATCTTCATTCTTCTTATTAAACACATATTTTTTACCATTAATAGTTTTAATTTCAGATGGATATCTAGGAGTTTTTAATCCTCCTAATTGTTCAGGACATATAGGAATAGCTTTACCACTTTTAACAAGATCTAAAAGAGTATCTCTATAATTATTACCCCCATCATATTTACAATTCATTCCTATCAAACAAGCACTTATTAATATCATACCATACCTCTCTAATTAAAAATACATACTCATTTTCGACTTTTATTTACTATGCTCATATTATTACTCTTTTTAGCTTCATCCATATTTATAAGTTCCTTATCTTTTAACATAGATGCCTGAAACTTAATACTATTTATATCTTCACTTTTTAAAATAAATTCTTTTCCCCATGACTCTACTACAATATTATTATTCTCATCAAAATATTTAAACATCATTCTATGACCTGCATTATCACTTCTTAATAATTCTTCATCTTTTAAATATTTATCATAAATCATTCCATCACTACTTATACCAATCACATAACCACTATCACGTAAATTATTAATATATGATATAAATTCATCTATATTAGAAAAATCATTAGTTAAATAATCACAACTAAAGCTTAAATCACTATTCTTCTTATCAAGATAATAATTAACCCAAAACTCTATTGAAGAATTAGTTAAACCTGAAAACTTAGCACTTATATCAGGATATTTTTCATCATAAGTAATATTGTTTCCTTTACAAAGTTGATCAAACTCCTCTTTTGAATTAAGTTTATCTACTCCAAATAATTCTTTAGCTATTTCTTCATAACTACCAACATAAGTGTTATTTTTAACATTTTTACTTTTGATTATTTTCCTACCAGTATCACTTATTCCATCTATACTATATCCACCATCAAATAATCTAATAAAAGCATCTTCCTCGCTAACAGATGTTTCTCCTAATAAATCTTTACTAGCATCCACTAAACTATCAAATTCATAACACTCATATTTATGAACATCTAATTCAACAACATTATATAAAGATGAAAATATATCAACCATTAAGATATTAAGATCAATATTATTTTCATCAATACTTAAATCTAACCCTAACTTTTCCTTCATCAGATAAGAATCAAATACACCATTATTCATAAAATAATCAATTAATACATTAGACACATATGCACAAGTACAACCCTGTTTTCCTAAATCATATAATACACTCTTAACATCACTATTAATTCCATTATTTTTTAATACTTCAATATATTTACGTAATCTTAACAATGTCTTTTTACCTTTAATTATTTTACTAAATAATTCATATGGAACATTTTGATTAGCATTCAACATATAACAACCTTTACTCATATGTATCTACCTCCACTTATATAATAACATAAAAAAAAGAACTTTTAAAAGTTCTTTATAATATACTATTTATTTTTTATAGACGCTATTACCGTTGAAGATAATGTTATAATTTCAAATATAATTGATACATAAGATTTATATACAATAGCATAAATCAACCAACTAACAGCAGCTACTACACCAACTTTTCTAATAGTATGTTCATTATCAGTAAAAAAAGATAATATAGCTATAGTAGATGATATTACTGGAAATATAGAATATATATTTTGATATGTAATTAATGAAATAAGTATAAGTAAAGGTATAATAATAAATACTAAAATATTCTTATTTTTAACTTTATATTTATCAAATAAATATATAATTATTAAAGCAATTAATCCAATTACATTACAAACTGTTCCAGTAATACCACTTAACATATAATAATGAATTGCAAAAGCTATATAAGCAATTATTTGAATAAACAAAATATCTTTCTTTTCTTTCTTAAAATAACTAAATGACAAAGTAGAATAACCTACTAATCCAATAAATTGTGTTAATAAAAAATTCATATTCTACTTCTCCTCAAAAAACTTACCAGCATCTTCTAATAATAATTCTGGATGACTAAATAAATATTCAATAGACTTCATTGCTTTACAAAATAAAAATCCATCAGAAATTCTTTCATCTAAAGTAAGTCCCATTTCCATAAAATATTTACCATTTTCTTCTACTATTTCACCAAAAGTAATAATACCTGATGATGTACCTAAATTAGCTAAATGATGATATATAGCTCCTGTTTTAAATGTACCTAGGTTAGATACTATACAACTACTATAATAAATATTCTCATCAGCAATATCTTTAGGTAATTCAAATTTTCTATCTACCCATTTTAATATTCCAACAATAAAACTTCTAAGTGGTCTTGGTAAATGTCCCACTCTATCTACTATATTATTAGCTCCATCAGTATGACGATTCTTCTTATCTCTAATAGAATCAACTTTGCTCTTAATTTTATCAGAAATACTATATAAATTATCATCTTTAGATATTTTCAAACATGTCATAAACTCTTCACTTACTTCATTAAATTCAGCTTTAAGAACAAAACCTATAGATATATCATTATGCATAAATAAAGTTCTATTTTGTACGTACCTATTAAGATGAGGATATTTATAAAATATTTTTCCTAATACAGCTAAAAAGCCATGAAAATATGTAATATCACTATTATTACTTTTCTCTTTTTTTATAAACTTAACAAACTTAGTAACATCAACTCTACTATTCATATAAACTTCTGCATCAGTCCTATTAGGCATCAAATCAAACATAATATTTTGCATACCAGTAACATCTTTTACTTTATAACCACTTCTTCTTTTCATACTATACTCCTATATTAATTTATACTTTCATTATACAAGAATTAAAATAATATTCAAACATATTTTATATAAAAAGAAAAAGAACCTAAGTTCTTTTAATTAGTAAACGTTAATGTAGCAGTATCTATAACTAAATTATCATAATTAGCATCCGTTAAATTAATTGTTCTTGTTGCTCCTACTATATTTTGAATTTCTACAGTAGATGTTTGTGTAGTCATAGTAATATTTTGTACTGTACTATCAAATTCATGAGAACCATCAGATGCTGTTTGTTTATAATAAATAATCGGAGCTCCTGTAGTTGCATATGGTACATTATTAAATACTGCATCCCCATTTGTATCAGTAGTAATTAAACTACCATATTCAGTACCGGTACTATCAGTTCTTATAAATGTAGCTCCAACTATTGGTGTACCAGTACTAGTACCATCCTCTGTTACATGAAGTGTCAATGTACCAGTTGCTGCTATTGTAAAACTATAAGTATTAGTAGTAGCATCTACAGTAACACTACTTGGATCAATTGTAGTATTATCATAACCAACTACATCAGCAGTAACAGTATAAGTATCATTAATTAATTCACCTGTACCAACACCATTTACAATATTAATTATCTTTGCCATAATATTAAATTCCCCCTTTGAATTGGCAGACCATAATAATAGTCAGTTAATAAAAAAGCGATATTATTCTGATTATAAGTACTATCAAAATTAAACTTATAGCAATAATCATTCTTACCAACATAAAACCAAACACTAATATATCTTCCTAAAGAATTAGCCTCTAATTTATAACAATTATCCTCATCTAAAAATAATGAAATACTACCATTATAAGTATCACCACTATAAATTAATCTACCACAACTATCATATATATTTATACTTGCTTGTGCATAATGTTCTAAACCTAAACCATAAAATTTAAGTACGATACATTTCATATTATCACCTTCAATATAATATATACAGATAAAAATATATAGTATATGAAATTTACCTAACTTTGTTACAAAAAAAATAAACTTCAACTGAAGCTTATTTTTTACTACCAAACCTATTAAATGGATATAATACAAGACTTGTTTTACCTCTAATATTATTCTTAGAAATAAATCCAATTATTCTACTATCAGTAGAATTAATTCTATTATCACCTAAAACAAAATATTTATTATTAGGAATAGTTATACTCTTAAAATCATCTGTTATTTCATGAGAAAATTTCTCTTGTACATATTTACCATTAATATATAATTTATTATTCTTATATTCTACCCTTTCTCCAGGTAATCCTATAACTCTTTTAATTAAATATTCATTTTCATATTTAACTACAACAATATCAAATCTTTCTATCTTATTAAATCTATAACTAATTTCATCTAAAATCATTATATCCCCATTATATAATGTATCTTCCATAGATGGACCATTAACTCTTATAGGAGCAACTACAAAAGCCTTAATGGCTAAAACTATCATAATCACTATTATATAAGGTAATAATTCTTTTATATTTTCTTTAATTTTATTCATTATATCATCTTCTTTTCATTTACTCTTATAATTATATATTATTATTATTTCTATTTCAATAGCAAAAAAAAAGAAAGCCTATTTAGCTTCCTTATCTGAAAGTCTTTGTCCTCTTTCTTTAATACGGTATCCACCAACCATACCTCTAAGGAATGTAAGTTTAGCACGTCTAACTTTACCTTTACGTACTACAGTGATACCAGCTAATTTTGGTGAGTGAATTGGGAATGTTCTTTCAACACCAATTCCACTTGACATCTTACGTACTGTAAATGTTTCAGAAACACTTCCACCACGACGAGCAACTACTACACCTTCGAAAGCTTGGATACGTTCTCTTTTTCCTTCGATAATCTTAACATCTACTCTTACAGTATCTCCAACACGGAATTCTGGAATGTTAGGATTAATTTGTTTTGCATTAATTTTGTCAATAACGTTCATATAAGTTCTCCTCTCTAAAATATATATTACAAAATGATCATAATCAATTAATATCAGCGGATCATTTCACCAGACGTCTTAAATTATAACAAAAAACTAAGAAAAAATCAATTATTTTTTATATTTTTTAGAAAATTCAACATTCTCATAAACTTGATTCAATATATGATCACTATCATAATCCTTATACTCATCTAATTTTATATGCATACAATTATCCACTTCATAAGGATAACTAGTGATATTAATATTAGAAAAGTGATATTCTAACCTCATAAAATTCCTTAAATATTTATTAATTATATTATTTTGAATTCTATCCACTTCTGATGATAATTCCTCCATAGTTTTTTTCCAATCTATATATTTAGGATGATCTGAACTAAGTTCCATAGATTTTAATTTATTTATTTTATTACTTATTACTATTTCTTTATTATTAGCTCTAACTGGATAAAAGTTCTTAACTACGACATCTTTAATGTTATTATCACTTAACATCTTAAAGAAAATAGTTAAAGCAAAAATATGAGATAATGTAACATCTTTTATATTTTCTTCATCATCAGTACTTTCTAAATCACTATTTGCTTTATATAATAATCGATTAATTTTCTTTTCATATGGACTATTTAAACTTCCTCTACTACCATGGACTGCATATATATAACATTTACCTTCACAAATACCATAAGAAATATTTGGTAATAAATACTCTTCATCACCATTCGTAATTGAACTTTTAAAAACAAATGGAGTCTCATTAGTAGATGGATTTTGAACATCAATAAATAATTTTATACAACTACCATTTAATTTTTCAATTTGGGAACTAAGGTATCTTTTATTTACGTTATTATTACTTATATCATCAAGTAAAAAAGCTCTTCTAACTTTTAAATATTTAATAGGATCTTTAAAATCTTCTTCTGTAGCATTAAACCATACATTCAAAAGTATACTTTCAATTATATTTGACATATTTCCATCAAAAAATACATTATCATAATCTTGTAATTTAGTATGAGACATCAAATGTTCTATCATAGTTTGAGTATAATCAACAAGAGCTTCATTAAATGAATCTTCATCTTTTATATTAATTACTAATTTACTATTAAAATTACAATTACCATCCATATTCGAATCAAATTTAACATAGTATGGCCAATCACCAACATATGTAGGATCATTTTTTCTAACAGATGGTATAATCTTCTCTTTAAATATTTCTATTATCTTTTCAAACATTATTATTCCTTAATATACATAGCATCACCAAATGAAAAAAAACGATATTTTTCTTGCACTGCCACATTATATGCATTTAATATATTTTCTCTTCCAGCAAGTGCTGATACTAACATAACAAGTGTTGATTTAGGTAAATGAAAATTAGTAATTAAATTATCTATTCCTTTAAATTTATATCCAGGATAAATAAATATATCAGTAAAACCACTGCATTCTTTGAATTCCCCATACTTAGTCATGATTGTTTCTAAAGTTCTAGTAGATGTAGTACCTACAGCTATAATCTTTTTACCATTTTTTCTAGTCTCTGTAAGTTTTTTAGCTACTTCATCACTCATTTGATAATACTCACTATGCATTTTATGCTCTTCTATAGTATCAACTGATACTGGTCTAAAAGTACCAAGACCAACATGTAATGTTACATAACAAATATTAATACCCTTATTTTTAATTTCATCTAATAACTCTTTAGTAAAGTGAAGTCCTGCAGTAGGTGCAGCTGCACTACCAACTTCCTTAGCATAAACAGTTTGATATCTTGATTGATCTTTTAATGTTTCATGTATATATGGAGGAAGCGGCATAGTACCTAAATCTTCTAACACTTCCAAAAAGATTCCTTCATATATAAATTCAAAATATCTAATTCCTTCATCTGCTTCCTTAATACATTTAGCTTTTAGTTTACCATCTCCAAAAGATACAACAGTTCCTACCTTTATACGCCTAGCTGGTTTAACTAAACATTCCCAATTATCATTGTCAGTATTCTTTAAAAGTAATACCTCAATAACCGCATTAGTTTCTTCCTTAACACCTATAAGTCTAGCAGGTAACACTTTAGTATCATTTAATACTAGTGTATCCCCTTCATTTAAATAATTAATAATATCTCTAAAATGTTTATGCTCTATTTCACCTGTCTTTTTATCTAAGACTAAAAGACGAGATTGATCTCGTATTTTTAATGGAGTTTGAGCAATTAACTCCTCAGGTAAATTATAATCAAAATCTTCTACTCTCATTTTAATGCACCTCTAATCCCCTCATGACTACTAACAATATTTTGTTGCATTTCTAAATATACTTTATCTACTTTTTCTTTATCAATATCATTAATATATTTAATAATTTCCTCTTGATTATTAAATTCCATATCACTAACTTTCATATCAATAACATCTAAAAGATCTTGTCTAACAATATATTGATCAAATTTAATACACAAAGTTTCTAATACCTCTTTATTATATAAATCTACATAGTTATTAATTAAATCAGGAACCTCACTAGTCAAGAAATATGCTAATGTTAAAAATTCCTGCTCATTAAGTTCTTTTACCTTATCTCTACACTTATCTAAAAGCATAGAAGTAGTAAGAACAGTTTTTAATTTATCATTAATTGTAATTGCATCCTTACCTGCACCAAAATAATTATCTATACTTGTACAACGTTTTATAAGTTCAGAAACAACTTCACTATCTAAATTATCTAATGACTTAATACCACTTTCTACAACATCAGATAGATATGCAAATTTAGAACTATTATAATTATCAAAAAATATAGTCTTTATATCATTAACATTTTTAACCTTTGAAAACAACTTCATACAACCTACTCCCTATTTATACCTAATACTTCATATGCTTTATCAGTAACTATTCTACCTCTACTTGTTCGCTTTAATAATCCTTGCTGTAATAAGTATGGTTCATATACATCTTCAATAGTAGTAACCTCTTCTCCAATAGAACTACTAATAGCCTCAACTCCAACAGGACCACCATTAAACTTATTAATAATAGCAAGTAATAATTCATGATCCGTATTATCAAGACCAATCTTATCTACTTTTAATCTACTAAGTGCTTCTTCACATATTTCTTTATTTACTACTCCATCACCTTTAACTAGGGCAAAATCCCTTACTCTTTTAAATAATCTATTAGCAATTCTTGGAGTACCTCTACTTCTTTTAGCTAATTCTCTAGCTGCATCATCTTCTATTTCAACTTCTAATACTCTAGCCGTTCTTTTAACTATCTCAGCAAGTTCATCTTCAGTATAAAACTGTAACTTAGAAACTATTCCAAATCTATCTCTAAGTGGTGCAGTTAAATCCCCTGCACGTGTTGTTGCTCCTACTAATGTAAATGGAGGTAAATCAATTTTAATATTTCTACTATTACCTTCACTACCTACAATAATATCTAAAGAATAATCTTCCATTGCTGGATATAAAATCTCTTCAATATATCTTGGCATACGATGTATTTCATCAATAAATAACACATCCCCTGGTTCAAGCGATGAAAGTATAGCCGCTAAATCTCCACTTTTTTCAATACTAGGACCACTAGCTGTTTTAATATTAGTTCCCATTTCATGAGCAATAATAAAAGCAAGTGTAGTTTTACCTAAACCTGGAGGACCATATAATAACACATGATCAAGTGCTTCCCCTCTCATCTTAGCCGCTTCTACAAATACAGAAATATTTTCTTTTACATCTTCCTGTCCAATATATTCACTAATTGATTCAGGTCTAATTGTATTATCAATTACATTATCTTCTTCTAATGTATAATTTGTTATAACACTTTCATCATGCATATTATCACCACCACTATTTTAATAATAATTTTAATGCTTCTTTAATTTGTTCTTCAATAGATTTAGATTTATCTACTTGACTAGTAACAACCTTAATTTCTTTTTCTTTATATCCTAAAGCAAGTAATGCTTCTTTTAACTCTTCCTCATCCTTAACTTCATCATCTGTAATACCAACACCAATAAACTCTAATTTACCCTTCAAGTCTAATATAATTTGACGTGCAAGTTTTTCACCAATCTTAGGGAACTTCTTAAGATATAAAATATTTTCTCTTTCGATAGCATCCATAATACCATCAATACTACCAACTGCAAGTATAGGTAATGCCATTCTAGGGCCTAATCCCTTAACACTAATAAGTTTTAAGAAAAGTTCTTTTTCTTCACGAGACTTAAACCCAAACAAACTATTTTCATCTTCTTTTACTTGTTGATAAACATAAACTTTAATTTCTTTTTCAAATTCATATGAATAAGGATTAGATACATATATTAAATACCCAATACCATTATTATCTAAAACTATAGAATTATTTTTAATTTCAGTTACAATTCCTTTTATATAATCGTACATATAATCAACTCCACTACCAATTATATAACAAAATTACCACTTCCGCAATCGAACAAACTAAGCTAAATTACTAATTATCTTCTTATATTGCTTATATGTATCAAAATTAGCTAACTTAGGATTAGTCCTACTATTTATTTTCCCTTTTACTTCAGAAAAATTAGTACTTACAATTTCAGTATGTCCATATAAAGTAAACAATAAAATCATTCTATTTATAAAATACTCATAATCAATAATAGCTAAATTATCATCGAATAAAGCCATATAATATAAATCATCTAAATAACTATCTAAATCTTCCAAATAATGATCAACTAAATTATATTTATCATATAAATCAAACAGAACATCATTAAAAACTTTAAATTCATCAGGACTAATATCAATAAAGAAATCATAATCTTCCTCGATTATTTCTTTATCAGTAATCATTATTTCAAAACCTTCAATCCTAATATTACCCTTACTTCTTCTTTTAATCTTATCCATAATAATCTCCATAACGAAAAAGAAGATTTTTTAATCTTCTTTTAAATTGTAGTATACTTCTTGAACATCATCTAGATCTTCTAATGTATCTACTAATTTTTGTACTTTTTCAATTCCTTCTTCATCTAGTGTTACTTCCATATTTGGAATATATGTTAATTCACACTCTAAAAATTCCTTAACATTTTCTTTTTCTAAGGCTTCTTTTACAGCAGTAAAACTTTCTGTATCAGTAGTTATAATATAATTATCTCCGACTTTTTCAAAATCCATTGCTCCAGCATCTAAAGCTGCCATCATCATAGTATCTTCATCATATTCACCAGGAATAACAATTGAACCACGACGTTCAAACATATAACTAACAGAACCATCTGTCCCTAAGTTTCCTCCTGCTTTTGTAAATGCACTACGAACAAAAGACGCAGTTCTATTTCTATTATCTGTTAAACAATCAACCATAAATGCTACTCCACCATGTCCATATCCTTCATATCTGATACTTTCATAGTTTTCACCTTCACTTGCTCCCTTAGCTTTATCAATAGCTTTTTGAATATTATCTTTAGGCATATTTTGTGCTTTAGCTTTATCTATAACCATACGTAATGCCGCATTTTGATCAGGATCAGGAGTACCTGATTTAGCTGCTACATAAATTTCTTTAGCTAACTTTTGAAATACTTTACCACGTGCTGCATCTAATAAACCTTTCTTTCTATGAATAGTTGCCCATTTAGAATGTCCACTCATTTTAATACCTCCATTTCACTTCATATATATAATAACATAATTTAAATAAATATAAAATACTAAATAACTATATTTGAAAAATAAAAATATATTTGATATAGTTAAATAAAGAGTGTGATAATATGTATTTAAAAATGAAAAATAAAAAATTAGAAATAGTAGAATTAACTAAATTTTGGGAAAGATTCAAAGGATTAAAATTCAATCTAAAAAAATTAGATTATGTAGTAAAATTTCCTCATAAAAAATTTGTAAGTACTGACTTCATATGTCAAAATTTAGATATAGTTCTAACTGATAAAAATGAAAAAATAATTAAAATATATATAGACTTTCCTACAGAAAAATATATATTTCCAAAAAGAAAAGTATATAATGTCTACTTCCTACCACTTGGTACAGCTAAAGACTTAGAAATAGGAAAAACACTAAATATAATAGAAAAATAAAAGTATGGATCACCCCATACTTTTTTAAATACCATTTATATCTATATTTCTAATATCTAATAACTTCCAATTATTATCATTATTATCAATAATAGAACCACAATATTTACATACATTATCATCATCAATACTTACAACAGAACCACAATTAGGACAATTAATTTTATCCATCTTAGAAATACTATTATTCTTATTTTTAACTAAAGTTAAAATATATGGAATTGTAATTCTATGCTCTTTATCACCAGAAATAATTTCTCCCGTACTATCAAGAACATACTTTTTTACATCAGCAGTTAATGCAACTACAACAACTTCATTATCTTCTTCTACTTTATAATCTTTAAGTAATACACCCTTAATAAAAATATCTTTTCTATAATCTGTTAAACTATTACTATTTAAATCTTCTATTATTAATTTATGTTGATTAAATAATTTACTATCTTCAAGTACTCTTAGTTTCTTTAAATCTTTACTAGTCCATATACTTTGTAATTTTGTGAATAACTCTTTACAATAACTATAAAATTCATCCTTAGAAAAACTTTGATTACTCTCTTTAATCTTTTCTAAAACTTCTTCTTCTGTTAAAGTATAAAACTCATCTACTGATATTATTCCATCACTATTACTATCTAATAAATCAAATTGACGTCCTTTTATAATACCTTCTACTTTACTATTTCTAGTATCTTTTCTTTTTTTTGTATTTTCTTTTGGATGAATAGTATTTTTTAAATCGATTATTAAAGGAATAATTAAACTCAAAGAAAAAGTTAAAACCATTAGTAATAATAATTCATTTGAATCATACTCATTATTATGATCAGTAATAATACTCTTACATATAAAAAATAAAAGAACACCAAAAAATAAAGAAATAATAATTATAGAAAGCACCAAAAATATAATTTTTATTTTTTTTCTAACATTATCTTTCATAAAATCACTCCTAGTATAAAAATTATATCATACATAAAATTATTTTTCTATTAACTTAATAACAAATTTTAACAATTGATTCTTTATAAGATTATCTTCTAATTTATTAATAGAAGTCACTTTATTACCGGCAAAATTTATACTAGTACCAGAGTGATATATAATTTTTCTATCAATTATAAAATATCTATCATGAAATTTATCTGTATAAATAACTTTTAAATTTTTATATTGTTTATTATATTTATCAGTATCAGTCTTAGTTAATTTAGAATTATTTTTAGTTATTAATACGATATTAACGTTAATATTTCGTATTAAATCTAAAAATACTTTATCAGCATAATTATCTATCACTATAAGCTCACCTTTAGTTTCAGAAAATGTTTCTTTTATATCTGAATAGATATCATACTCTTCACCACTTAAATATAATCTTTCTTTTTTATCAAACTTAGAAAACAAATAATCTAATTTATCATCATGTTCAATTAATTTATTATTAATATTATTTAAACTTTTATAAACATCTTTATTTTCGATTAGATAATGTCTCATAGAAACAAATGCATTAATAATTTTAATACTGGTATTTATAGCTATTTTAGATTTTAATATTCCTGATAACATAGCTACGCCCTGTTCTGTAAACGCATATGGTGGACGTCTCAATCCCATCAAATCATTATTGGAAGTCACAAATTGTGACCTCCAATTCATGAATTCCTCTTTTGTCAATTGAAACATAAAATTTTCTGGAAATCTCTCTATATTTCTTTTTACATTTTGCATAAAAACCTTAGTTTCAACTCCATATTCTTTTGCAAGATCTCTATCTAACATTACTTGTTTACCTCTAATTTCATAAATCATATCCTCTATTTTTATATCACTAATTATTAATTCTTCCATATAACCTCCTATATATAATTTCTAATTACTATTCATCAAACAAAATACACACCAAAAACTATTTTTCTATTAACTTAATAACATATTCTAATAATTTATTTTTTATAAAATCATCTTCTAATTTATTAATAGAAGTCACTTTATTACCGGCAAAATTTATACTAGTACCAGAATGATATATAATTTCTCTATCAATGAGTATCTACATTACTTTTTTGGTCAAAATTTTTGACCAAAAAAATTTTACTCTCCTCATCGGTTAATTTCCAAGTAAATCTTTCCGGAAATTTCTCTATATTATTTTTAACTGCCTGATTAATTTCTTTAGTTCCATTTTTACATTCATATAATTTCGCCAAATCAGAAGCTAACATTACTTGCATACCTCTAATTTCATAAATCATATCCTCTATTTTTATATCACTAATTATTAATTCTTCCATATAACCCTCCTGTATATAATTTCTAATTTCAAATTATCATACAATTGTTTGTATGTCAACTACTAATTTACATATAGTAATAATATATTTTTAATATAAATAAAAAAAATAAAACAGTTTAAAACTGTTCTATTTTCTACTTATCTCTTAATTCCGCTTTATGAACTTCCTCTACTTTAGAAATTACATTATTAAATACTTCCATTACTTCTTCATCTGTTAGAGTTCTGTTAGGATCCATAAATGTTAATTTATAAGCAATAGATTTTTTATCACTAGAAACATTTTCTCCAGTATAAACATCAAATACATTAATATCAGTAAGAAGTCTTCCTGCTGCTCTCTTAATAGTATTCATAACTTCACCAGAAGTAATATCTTTATCTAAAATAAATGCACAATCTTTTTCAATAGCTGGATATTTAGGAGCTTCTTTATATTTAATTGGTTTAATCTTAGTCATCAATGCTTGAAGACTTAATTCAAATACATAAATATCATCTTTACTAATAGTAGGATGAACTTTACCAATAACTCCTATTTTCTTTCTATCTAACATAATATCTGCACTTACACCAGGATGTAGGTCACTACATGTACCAAGTTCAAATGTATATCTATTCTTAAATCCCATATAGTCTAAAATATCTTCAACAATACCTTTAACTACATAGAAATCTACTTTTTGTTTAATACTCCATCCATTAGACATATAAACACCAGACATTAAACCACAAATCTTACTATCTTCTGTATATTCTTTATCATATGTCTTAGCTATTTCATATAACATAATGTCTTTAACTTTACGTTTCTTATTATAATCATAAACACCTAATAAAGATGGAATCAATGTAGTTCTAACAACACTCTTATCAACACTCATAGGATTTGGAAGTACCACATTTTCTTTATCTTCATACTTAAACATTTTAGCAAGTTCTGGACTAACTAATGTATAAGTCTTAGTTTCATTTAATCCTAATCTTCTAAGTCTTTTAGATACTTGTTTCTTATATTTAACATCTCCTATATAATCTCCTCTTTTAATAGGAACTCTAGGTAATGTAGATACAAGATTTTGATATCCATAAAGTCTACCTATTTCTTCAGCAATATCATTTACATTAGGATCAATATCAAGTCTTCTCTTAGGAATACTAACTATAAATTTACCATCTTTTAATTCATATGGAAAATCTAATCGTCCTAATTCTACTTTCATATCATCTTCAGAAATAGTAATACCCAATAATTTGTTAACATCTTCAGCCTTAAATTCAACTGTTTGTATAGTTTTATCCACTTTATCATGTTTAACTATATCAGATAATATTTCTGCACCTGCATATTTTTCAAGTAAATAGCATGCTCTACTTAAAGCTTTATCTGTATACTCATAACTTAATCCCTTACCATAACGGATAGATGCTTCACTACGTAAATCTAAGTTAGCTGCAGTATATCTAATGCTTACAGGATCAAAAATAGCAGCTTCTATTAATATATCAGTAGTATTATTATCTACTTCAGTATTTTCTCCACCCATTACACCAGCAATACATACAGGTTTAACACCATCAGTAATAACTATATCACTAGATTTTAATACTCTTAAATTACCATCTAATGTAACTACTTCTTCTCCTTCTTTAGCATCTCTTACTAAAACTTTATTACCTAGCTTATTCTTATCAAAGAAATGAAGTGGTTGACCATACTCTAACATTACATAATTAGAAATATCTACTACATTATTAATAGGTCTCATCCCAGCAGCTATTAATCTTTTCTTAATAAAGTCTGGACTTTCTCCTACTTTAACATTTCTAACCATCTTAGCTAAATAATAAGGACATTTTTCAGTCTCAACACTTAAACTAAACTTATCTTTAATACTATCTTTAACTTCACTATAATTATCTTCTGGTAAAGTAACACTTCTATTTAAAATAGCACCAATTTCATAAGCAAATCCAATATGATAATAACAATCATTATTTCTATGTTTATGAATATCTAATTCATATAAAGTATCATCTAAACCTAAATATTTAATAGGATCTTTTCCTACAGGAGCATCCTCCTTTAATTCTTCAATCCCTCTATTATAAGCTTCTTCAGTTTTTTCTTCTAAACCTAACTCATATAAAGCACAAATCATACCATTAGATTCTACTCCACGAATTTTACTTTTCTTAATTTCAAAATCTCCTGGTAATACTGCTCCTGGAAGTGCAACTATTACTTTTAAACCAGTTCTAACATTAGGAGCTCCACATACTATTTGAGTAGTTTTATCTCCTATATTAACTTGACATACATGCAAATGATCACTATCTGGATGATCTACACACTCTACAACTTCACCAATAGTTAAATTATCTATATGATTAGTAATAACTTTTTCTACATTAATTCCTGACTCAGTAATTTTACGAGCTAACTCAACTAAATCTTGATCACTAATATCTATATATTCTTTTACCCATTCAAGACTTATCATCTTATTCAGCCTCCTTTCTATCAAATGCTTTTGCCTCTCTTAAATCTGTATTATAAATAGCACGACAATCATTAATATCGTATTTTAACATTGTTAATCTATCAGCTCCAAAACCAAAAGCAAATCCACTCCAAACTTCTGGATCATATCCACTCATTCTAAGTACATTAGGATGAACAACACCAGCACCTACTACAGTAATCCATCCAGTATTCTTACAAATATTACATCCTTGACCCTTACATTTATGACAAGTAATATCAACTTCTACAGATGGTTCAGTAAATTGATAATAACTAGGATGAAATCTTGTCTCAGTATCTTCCCCAAATAACTTTTTAAATAAAACATCAAGTGTTCCCTTTAAATCACTTAAAGAAATATCTTTATCTACTAATAATCCTTCTATTTGCATAAATTGATGTGAATGAGTAGCATCATCATCATCTCTTCTATAAGTCTTACCAGGACAAATTATACGTACTGGTTTTTCTCCTTTACCTTCTAACATAGTTCTAACTTGTACAGGTGAAGTTTGACTACGAAGTAATACTTCTTCTCCTTCAATATAGAAAGTATCTTGAGCATCTCTAGCAGGATGTCCCTTAGGTATATTTAACATTTCAAAGTTATATTTATCTAACTCTATTTCAGGTCCATCAACAACATCATATCCCATAGACATAAATACTTCTTCTACCTGTTCTACTAATTCTTCTAACATATTAGGAGCACCACTAATAACCTTAGTAGAAGGTAATGTTATATCAATAGCTTCACTCTTTAACTTTTCATTTAATATTTCTTCTTCTAATACCTTTTTCTTTTCTTCATAAAAACTATTAAAATCATTTCTTAAAGAATTAACCATCATACCAAACTCTTTTTTCTCTTCATTAGGTACATTTTTAATCTCACTATTTAATTCAGTAATTAAACCTTTTTTACCTAAATACTTAACTTTTAAATCATTAAGTTCATTCAAGCTATTAACACTATTTCTATCTTGTTCTAACTCTTTTCTTATTTCTACTTCATTCATTTAAAACATCTCCTTTATTTTTCTTAAACTCTTAATAGTAGAATCATCTACTTTTTCTTTATTATTATAATGAATAGATGCCATTCCTATATTTCTAGGAGCAAGTACATCTTTATCCAAATTATCACCAATCATTATACTATCTTTAATATCATAATTACCACAGGCATTAATATAACTTTTATAGTAAGGTTTAATAAAAGTTTCACCACAACAAATATCATCAAAGTATTCATAAATTCCTGCTTTTCTAAGTCTTTCTATTTGAGTTTTACTAAACCAATTAGTAAGAAGTGCAATACTTTTACCTTTAGACTTTAAATAATCTAAAACTTCATAAACTCCATCATGAACTCTATCTTCTACAGTAGAATTAAAAAATATCCACTCATCTATTAACTTTGGAGTAATATCAATCCCACTCTTCATAGATAAAAATTCACTCAATAAATCTACATCATAATTTTTATGACTAAACTCATATTGATCTAGTAAATCAACTTTAACTTTATTAAATTGCTTCCCTAATTCTTCTCCCAATTGTTCTTCAAAAAAAACATCTTCATAAGAAAAATCTAAATCAAGTAAAGTACCATCTAAATCAAATATAAATCTCTCCATACTAATTCCCCCAATAAAAAAAGTAACTACATATAAGGACGATTTACTCGCGGTACCACCTTACTTTATAGTTACTTACTATACACTTAAATCTTTTAACGCAAGAATTACGCTTACTATTAATAAGGACTCTGAAGCTGAATTCATAAACTAACTTTACTTATTTCCACCAACCATAAGTTCTCTATAAAAGTATCATTTACTACTACGTCTCCGTCATAGTCGATATACAGATATGATTATAACACTATTTTAAAGAAAATTCAATCTTTCCGTTACCATTTTTTACTTTTATATTAGTAAGTGCTCCATTTATTATTGTAAGTCTTGGTGGAACATGACCAATATCCGCATTAGTTATAATTGGAACATCTAAATCTCCTAAAGAATGAATAATTGCTTCTTCAAAAGAAATATCATTATAACTTAATAAAGTCATACTTCTTCCAAATATAATACCCTTAGTATATTTAAACCAACCATTCTCTTTAAACTTCCATAATGTTCTAATTAAATGTTCACTAGAAAGACCAAAATTATCAAAATACCACACTATCCCATCATCTTTATATTTTTCTATAAAATCTATTGTTTTATCATACTTAGTACCAAACAAATCACTAAGCACATCAATACAACCACCAATTATACGTCCACTAATATCTACACTTTTATGATTAGTAATAATATTCCAATAAACATCCTTATTAAGATTATATACCTCATCTCCAATAACTTCGTCGAAACCTTCACTCTCATACTTAGAAAAACTATTTTGTACTAAAAGATTCCCCTTTAATATTTCCAAATTATTTACTAAAGATTTATCCCATTTCTTCATACCAAAACTTTTAAAATTATCAGCATAAATAGTCGCTATATCTAAATTAGTAGTAATAGTATATAAAAGTCCTGTAGGATCAGAATATCCCTGTATCCATTTAGGATTATTCTTTATAACAGATAAATCTAAACAAGATAACATTTCAAGTAGAAAATCTCCCCCACCTACACTTATAATAGCCTTAACATCATTATTAGTATATAAACTTTCTAATTGTCTAGTTTGTTCTAAAGGAGAACTACTTCTACCCTTAATACTACTTCTTACATTAGAAGTCTCTAAAATATTAAAACCTAATTTTTTAAAATTATTAATTGCATTATCTAATCTATAAATCTTAACTTCATCTACTACTCCATCCGATGGAGCACTAATACCAATTGTATCTTTCTCACGTATAAAACTTGGATATATCATATTAACCTCCATATACTAAAAAAGATGATTAAATCATCTTATATAGTCATTAATTCTTGTTCTTTAATCTTTAACATTTCTTCTATTTTTTTATTATAACTATTAACTAAATCTTGAACTTGATTTTGTAAAGATTTTTCAATATCTTCTGGAAATTCTTCTTTTTCTATCATCTGTAATGCTTCATGTCTATTATTTCTAACAGATACTTTAGCATCTTCAGCAATAGCTTTTACTTGTTTAGCTAACTCTTTTCTTCTTTCTTCTGTAAGTGCTGGTATAACTATTCTAATAGTTTCTCCATCATTAGATGGATTATATCCTAAATTAGCTGCAATAATAGCCTTTTCTATATCAGCTAAACATCCTTTATCAAAAGGTTTAATTAATAATTGATTAGCCTCTGGTACTGATATAGTAGCAAGTTGTTTTAAAGGTGTAGAAACTCCATAATATTCTGCACTTACTCCATCTAAACTAGAAGGGTTTGCTCTACCTGCTCTAACACTAGTAAATCTCTTTTCTAAATTAGAAATAGTATTATCCATATTAATCTTTGTTAAATCAATAATTTCATTATCCATTAATTCATCTCTCCTCGTTATAATTATATAATATAATAGCCTTAAAATAAAGAAAAAAGTACTATAATAAGTACTTTTTTAATTTTATATAAAACATACAATCATAAATAATATTACAAGCAAACTAATTAATATAGTAAAAACTTTAGTCAGTAATTTAATTAACTTATCAACTTCAGTTTGATTATCTAAAACTTCATTAATTAATTCTTTTTTATTTATAGTTTCTACTTTTAAATCTTCTTTTAATTTAGAAGCTTTACTAACAATTTTACTTGTTTTTTTAATTGGTTTAGTATTTGAAACACTTAATTTAGTAATTGTCTTATTTTTACTATCATTAATCTCTTTTTTAACGTCTTCTAAGTTAATAGTTTTTGTTGTAACTGAATCACTTGATTTTATAGATTTATTTTTCTTCTTATTTCTTTCTATTTCTTCATCAAGTTTAGCAAGTTTTACTTTTCTACTCAACTCTTTTTTAGACATTTTAGGAAGATTATCATCATATTTATTTGAAGATAACTTTTCTATTTGCTTATCTAATTTTTCTATAGATTCATTAATATTTTTACCCATATTCATCACCTGCAAGGCATATTATACCACAAATCACTCAAAAATAACAGTTATAAAATGTACAAAGTGTAAAGTAAATGTAAAATTAAAAAAGTGTTATACAACACTTTTATTTTACTGGTTCTGAAGAAACAAATGAATACTTATCATTAGCATTCTTCTTCATAACAAACTTAAATGTTCCACCCTTTGCATAAGTAGAATCACTCTGAACTGGATAATATTCACTAGGTTCTTGTGAATAACCATTACTAGTATATTCGATATCTTCTATAGCATTTTTATGATCTGCATCACTAAAATATTTAGTATAACCTTTACTATTTACTTCACTAGCAGCAGTACCAGGGAATAATGCCTTAATAGTTAAAGTTAATTGATCACCTTTTAATTCTGCTGATGCTATTCTAGTTAAAATTCGCATATTAGGTCCAGTTGTACATCCACAAGCAGTCTCTTGCAAAACATATTGGTTAGTTTCTTTTTTATATGCATGAGGAGTACACATTTCTCCTGTATAATTAGTATGTTCAAACTTATAATCTTTTCCAAAATAATCTGCTACTAATTTTTCATATTCACTAGCTTCAATAGTAGTTTTTCTATCATAGAAATTCTTATCAGCAAGTGCAAAAGCATATTCATTTTTAATATCTGATGCTACAACTTTTGATGATTTAAAATAAATAGTCTTAGGATCATCACATCTAGCAATCCAACTTGTTAAACGATCAAAACTATCTTGAACAAGATCACTATAAACATCTAATGTTTTAGTTTCTTCCTTCTCTACTTTTGTAGTTCCATTTTCAGTACTTTCAATCTTTTTATTTAAGATTAATCCTTTGTCATAACAAATATATCCAACTAATCCTAAAATAACCAATACTAAAACTATAACTAAAGCTATAACTCCACCTTTCTTTGATTTTTTCTTTTCTTCTAAAATTTCTTCCATACTCTTTCCTCCTAATATCACTAATATAAATCTAAAAAATAATATCGTCAATAGTAATTAAATATTATAATTTATATTTACGTAAATAAAAAAAAGAATCTCTAGCATGCGCTAGAGCATTCTTTTGCATTATATTCACTAATTAATTCTAAGTATTTATCTTTTAATTCTTTCTTTGTTTTTTTAGATAATGCTTCATCTACAGTACCACCCATAGTAGCAGTATCATTATTATGACCTATAATCTTACCATTCTTTACAAAGTAAATATCTGGTAAATATAAATAAGGTTCATCATCCTCATTTTTTTCAACATACTCTTCAATAATCTTAATAAGTTTTTTATAATTCTTAGTATTCTTATCACGAATACTCTTTGGATTATAATAATAAACCTTTTCTACATTCTTATAGTTAAGTGCATCTGTAAATACTTTAGCAGTAGCAACACACCAATCACAATCAGAATCAGCAAAGAAAATAATACCTGTACCATTTTCAAATATATCTAAAACTTTAGAAATACTAGTATATTTAAATGGATTATCACTATCAACAGAATATTCTGAAGCAAACTTTTCTGCATCAGTTACTTCTTCTGTTTTCTTAACTTCACATCCACTTATAAATAGCACACTAATAAATACCATTAATAGGAAAACTACTTTTTTCATAACTACCTCTATTAAAAATTATGAATTTTGAATTTGACTCATTACTTCGCTAGCAAAATCTTCTTCTTTCTTTTCTATTCCTTCACCAACAGCAAATCTTGTCATTGAAACAATAGATCCCCCATTATCTTTAACATAATCTGCAACTGTCTTTTTATCATCTTTAATAAATGCTTGTTCTTCTAAACAAATTTCTTTATAGAATTTATTAAGTCTTCCAACAACCATTTTTTCAGCTATTTCTGCAGGTTTTCCTTCAGCCATAACTTGTTCTTTAATAACATGAGATTCTCTTTCAACATCTTCTGCTGGAACTTCATTTCTATTTAAAGCAGTTGGATTCATAGCAGCTACGTGCATAGCAACATCTTTAGCAACTTCTTCACTAGTACCATTAACAACTACTAAAGCACCAATCTTACCACCCATATGTTTATAAGATCCAAATACTTCACCATCGTTCTTTTCTACTACAGCGAAACGTCTAAAACTAATTTTTTCTCCAATTTTTGAAGTTAAAGCTATTACTTTATCAGAGATTTTTTCTCCACCATCTTCAAAATTTAAAACATCTTCATTAGTTTTTAAATCATTATTTAAAATAATATCTGTTAAATAATCTACAAAAGTTGTAAATTCTTCATTCTTAGCAACGAAATCAGTTTCAGAATTAACTTCTACTATAACTGCTTTGTTACCTTCATATTTAATTTGGCATAAACCTTCAGCAGCAATTCTTGATTCTTTCTTAGCTGCTTTTGAAATACCTTTTTCTCTTAGCCAATCAATCGCTTTTTCCATATCACCACTAGTAGCTTCTAATGCTTTTTTACAATCAAGCATTCCAGCTCCAGTTTTTTCTCTTAATTCTTTTACATCACTTGCTTTAATCATTTTAAATCCTCCTTGTTTTTACTTATATACAAAATAAGAGGGAATCCCTTCCACCCTCCTATTTATATTCTATCATAATTATTTAGATAATGCTTCAATAATTTCAGCTTTTTTCATTGTAGAATAACCTTTAACTCCAGCTTCTTTAGCTTTTGCTTTTAAATCAGCTAAAGTTAATGAATTTAAATCAGTATTTTCAGAAGTTTTAACTTCTTCCTTAACTTCTACTTTTTCTTCTTTAACTTCTTCTACAACTGTTTCTTTTACTTCTTTTTTAGCAGGTTTCTTATCTGCTTTAGCTTTTGATTTATCATCTTCATTGATATAATCAATTACTTCATTTCCATTAGCTTCTGCGATAGCATTAGTTAAAACTCCAATTAATAATTTAACAGAACGAACTGCATCATCATTACCAGGAATTACATAATCTACTAAATCTGGATCACAGTTAGTATCTACGATACCAAATACTGGAATACCTAAAATACGAGCTTCTTTAATTGCATTTTCTTCTTTACGAGGATCTACAATAATCATAGCTTGAGGCATTTTCTTCATTTCACGAATACCTCTTAAGTTTTTATCAAGTTTTGCATATTCCTTTTTAATTTTGATAACTTCTTTTTTTGGTAACATTTCAAATGTTCCATCAGTTTCCATTTTATCAATATCATCCATTCTCTTAATTCTTGAACGGATAGTTCTAAAGTTAGTTAAAGTTCCACCTAACCATCTTTCATTTACAAAATACATTCCAGTTCTTGTAGCACTTTCTTCAGCAGCTTCTTGAGCTTGTTTCTTAGTTCCTACAAATAAGAATTTTCCACCATCTTCTGCAATTTTCTTAGCAGCAGCATAAGCTTCTTCTAATTTCTTAACTGTTTTTTGTAAATCGATTATATAAATGTCATCTCTTGTTGTATAGATGTATTCCTTCATTTTAGGATTCCATCTTCTTTTTTGATGTCCAAAATGAACACCAGCTTCTAATAAATAATTCATTGATACTATTGTCATATATTTTCTCCTTCGTTTTTCTTCTATTAGTTTCTAATATATATCACCCGTAGGCACTAGATATATAAATTCACCAATATGTTTATTTTTATTTAGATAAAGCTTCAACTAATTCAGCTTTTTTCATAGTAGTAGCACCTTTAATACCAGCTGCTTTTGCAGCTTCTTTTAATTCTGCTACTGTCATTTTAGAATAATCTACACTAACCTTTTCTTCTTTTACTTCTTTTTTAGCTGTTTCTTTTTTAGCAGTAGTTTTAGTAGCTGCTTTCTTAGCAGTAGCTGTCTTAACAGTTACTTCATTACCAGCAACTTCTTCTGCTCTCTTAATTTTTCCAGCTTTTCCATCTTTAGCAATTTCTACAAATTTACTAAACATTTTTGGATCATTAATTGCTATTTCAGATAACATTTTACGGTTAACTTCAACACCAGCTTTAGTTAATCCTTCAATGAATCTTGAATAACTAATATCATTTAATCTACATGCAGCATTAATTCTAGTTATCCATAACTTTCTGAAATCTCTCTTTCTTTGTTTTCTATCTCTGAATGCATATTGTCCTGAATGCATTAATTGTTCTTTGGCAGTTTTATATAATCTATGTTTACTTCCAAAATAACCTTTAGCTTGTTTTAATACTTTCTTATGACGAGCTTTTGTAACTGCTCCATTTTTTACTCTTGCCATTTTTCTATTTCCTCCTTCTTAATAATTAGATAATGTTCTTTAATCTGTTTTGATCAGCTTTTGATAAACTAGATCCTTTTCTATTCTTTCTATTTGCGCTTGCAGGTTTGTCTCCAGTATTATGACGACTTCCTGGTCTTCCAATTACGTAATCATTTTTACGTTTTTTAACAACTTTAGCTGTTCCCTTATGTGTTTTAATTTTTGGCATAATTAAATCCTCCTACTCTCTATTTTTTCTTTGGTACTAGAACGCAAGTCATTGTTCTACCATCTAACTTAGGTTTTTCTAAAACATCCGCAAACTCTGAAACTCTCTCGATGAAACGGTCCATGACATCTTTTCCTAAATCAGTATGAGCCATTTGACGACCTTTAAAACGAATTGTAAGTTTTATACGATCACCTTTTTGTAAATACTTAGTTGCATTTTTTAATTTAGTTTCAAAATCTCCAACATCAATAACTGGTGATAAACGATATTCTTTTAACTCAGAACGATTAGCTTTTTGTTTTTTTAAAGCTTCTTTTTCTTTTTTCTGTTTCTCATAACGGAATTTATTATAATCCATTACTTTACAAACAGGTGGATTAGCATTTGGACTTATTAAAACTAAGTCAAGTGCCGCATATGATGCAAGTGTAAGTGCATCTTCAATAGGCTTAACACCAACTTGTTCTCCATTAGGTCCTATTACTAAAACCTCACGAGCACGAATCTTATCATTAATCAACATGTTATTATTATTCTTTGCGATATCTAACACCTCCATATTCTTAAGAAAAAGAAAAGTGGATATAATCTTATACCCACTTAAAAACCCAATTATATTATTAATTAATTTGGCTTTTTACCTATCGCTATTCGCCGATCAGGTGGATATAAATCGCTTTCCTTTTTTCTCAACTGCTATAATTATATGTGTTTTAACCTTATTTGTCAACAACTTTTTACTATTTTATTTAGAAAAACCATTAGTTTTAGTCTTTTCTAATACTTTTGATTTATAAAATAGTCCAGAAAAGTTTCTTCCAGCCTTTTCAGGCATATTTAATCCATTAGGACTAGCTGCCGCATTTGAATAAAATCTTGGATCACTAATTGTATCTATTTTACTAAATACTGAATTAGTAATTATTTTTCTATCCATTAATTGAGAAGCAATTACTTTTCTTAAATCTATATGGAAAAGACCATCTTCACCGCAGTAAATACCTTTTTCCCACATTTTCATATCAGTAGCCCATTTTGGATAACTATCATATGTCCAATTTGGTCCAGCACAAGCACTAACAAATGTACAAATTTCATCATCATTACTTCCACAATAATCAACTAGTGCATCTGCAATCATCATAGGTAATTTCTTATCTATCATTTCACCACTACAATGTCCTATAGCAGAAACACCATTTCTAACATCTGTCATCATAACAACAGGACAATCAGCAACTGGATGACCAATTACTATCTCTGGTGTTTTTTCAGTGACTATTAAAATATCTTCATCAATATCCGCATCCCAACCATCAGTATATTGTGAAACATATTCTTCATCTAAAACTTTATATGAACCATCTTTATTTACTTGTGATGCCATAAATGTCATATAAGGTTTAAATCCATAATCAGAAGCTGCTGCTAACCTATGCTCATTAAAAGCTCTCTTTCTATCTTCAGCAGTATAATCTTCAGGATAAAAAGCTTTAGCAGTATTCATATTACCATATTTATTTCCAGTTTCAACATAACGTACATAACCATTTCTCATATTTGAATCCCCCTTCAAATTAATGCCCATATTATACCACAAATCACTAAAAAAGTCAAAAAAAAAGCTTCTATGAAGCTAATCTAAATTTTTTTGTAATTCTCTGAGTGTCATTAAGAATTCATTAGTTTTCTTAATCTCTGCATCTAATTTCTCATAATTAGCAGTATTTTCAAGTTCCATATTATTAACAGAAGCTACTTCTGTCTTCTCTATTCCATATACTGGAGATATAACAGGACTACTTTTAAATTTACGATGTTCGATATTATTAGTAATATGTGGTACCTTAACAGTATTAAAATCATCTAAAGTAAGTTGCTCTTGAACTATAGGTTGTATTTCTTCTACAACTGTTAGCTCTTCCTTATTATCAGAAGCAATTATTTCTTCTTTTATTTCCTCTACTACAGAAACTTCTTCTTTATTAAATTGAGCTTCTAAATCAGCTAGACTAATTGGCTCATTTCCCTCATCTTCATATTCAGAAAACATATCATTTTCATACATAACTCTTCCACGAGTCATTAATTCATCTAAACTAATAATAGCATTTTGTTCTTGTTCTTCTTCAAAACTAGTTAAATCAATAGCTTTATTTGCTTCTTCTTGAGCTTGCTCTAAAGTTTCAGTTAATCTTTGTAATTCAGCTTGTGCATCAGAAACAGTAGGCTCAATATCAGTATACTCTAGTTCTTCATCAGGCATACTCTCTAAAACTAAATTCTCTACTTCATCAATTTGTACTTCTTCAACAGTAACAGGTTCAACAACTATTGGTTCAACAACAGGTTGTACATCTTCTACTACTGGTAATTCTTCCTTTTCATCAGAAGCAATTATTTCTTCCTTTACTTCTTGTATCTTTTCTAAAACAGGAACGTCAAGAATTTCTTCTTCTGCACTAATCTCTATTTCTTTATTTACTTCCTCTACTAATGCATTCAATTCCCTAGTATTTTGTCTTTGTCTTCTCTTTTCATAAGTTCTATCAAACAAATAAATAATTAAGCATATTAGACCAACCACCGCTGCAACTAAATATACAACCATTATTTCTGCTGATGTTAAAAATTCCATTAAATCATTCATTTGTTCCACCTCTATTATCAGTCTAGCATAATCATTTTTTTATGAAAAGTAATATTTATTATTTATCTAAAATATTCAAATTATTTTACACGCTGCTTTTACATATTTTTACAATTGTTCGATTTACATTTTGTTTACAAAATAAAAAGAATATCTTCCATAACTAAATAATATCATAAAATAAAAATTATTAAAATACTTTTTTATATTTTTAAACATATTATTTAATATGAAAAATAATTTTAAAACTTCTGTGATTATTCTTCTACTAGGAGGACTTCTAACAAAAATACTAGGAATGCTTATAAAAATAGTTATGAGTAGACTTATTGGTACAGAAGGACTAGGATTATATATGATGATTCTACCAACCTTTTCTCTATTTATTAGTATGGCTCAATTTGGTCTACCCATAGCTATTTCTAAATTAGTTGCAGAAGAAAAGAAAAATAATATTAAACTATTTTTTTCATTAATACCAATATCATTAATAATAAATATAATTCTTATAATAATAATCTTTATAATAGCCCCATATTTATCAGAAAATTTACTCCATGATCAAAGAACATATCTCCCAATACTAGGAATTGCCTTTGTAATACCATTTACTTCTATTTCAAATATCTGTAGAAGTTACTTTTTTGGTAAAGAAAAAATGATTCCACACGTTATATCTAACTTATTAGAAGATATTACTAGATTATTATCAATGATAATAGGAATTCCTCTAATAATAAATAAAGGATTATCTTACACAATATTTTTTATCATAATATCAAATATAATAAGTGAAACAATATCAATTCTAATTCTTATATTATTTCTACCTAAAAATATAACTATAAAAAAACAAGATTTAAAACCAAATAAATTATATATAAAGGAATCTCTATCTATAGGAATACCAAATACTACCGGTAGATTAATTGGAAGTATTGGATATTTCCTAGAGCCCATACTCTTAACATCCACCCTTATAAACCTTGGATATACAAATAAATTTATAACTACAGAATATGGAATATTATCAGGATATGTTATGCCCCTTCTATTACTCCCTTCTTTCTTTACATTAGCAATTTCCCAAGCTTTATTACCAGTAGTATCAAAAGAATATTCAAATAAAAATTATTCAGTAGTTAAAAGAAAAATAAAACAAGCAATATCATACTCTTTAATAATCGGTATACCCGTAACAATACTTTTCTTAATATTTCCAAAATTATTTTTAAATTTAATTTATAATACAAACGAAGGAATAGAATATATAAGACTATTAGCCCCTATATGTCTATTTCAATATATACAAGCCCCACTTTCTTTTTCACTAGAAGCTATGGGTAAAAATAGGGATGCTATGAAAGCGACGACTATAGGAGTAATTATAAGAACTATTTTATTAATTGTATTATCTCTTTTAAAAATTAAATTATGGGGATTAATAATCGCTATTAGTATTAATGTAATAATTGTAACTATATATAGTTATTACAAAGTAAAAAGAGCTATTCCTAGCTCTTAATTACTTAATTGTAATAAATTTAGGGAAGTCCATATCAAAACTTGGATCACTAGAATTACCATCTACAGTAATTGAATATGTTCCCTTTTTCTTCGGAAAGTGAAGCGTTACTTGACCACTGTGATCAGATCCACCTCCCCATGAATCAGGTCTATCATTTTTTAATGTAACAGTTTGGGTATCACTAGAACATCCAGGGCAATGGAGATATACATAATATCCAGTACCAATCCATGTTGCACTTCCTTGCCATATATGCCAATTTAATACAACTTCTATATGACCATCATTTGCAGTAGATACACTCTTCTTAGAAAACTTACCAACAACATTACCTATTTTTCCTTCTCCTATATCACAACCAGAAACTTGTACTTGGTAACTAGATTTTTTATCTTTACAACTACCACAAGCACAAACAGTTTTTACAGAAGTCGTTAAAGATGGAGCTGTTGATGGACAAGGATTTCCAATTTCTAAATTAGTTTGTCCTACCCTACAATTACCTGCAACATCGCATACTTTAAACGATACTGTACCATCATATGCCTTTTTAAATGCAGCCGTTGTATATTGATTAACAGCAGAATTTTCATATGTACTAAAATCATCAGTATCTTCATCTTTTCTTCTTTGCCAGTAAGATATTCCTGAACCACTATCACTAGAACTTATAGTCATTTTATAACCATTATCAGTTTTAGCACAACATGTATTAGAACATGGATTACTAATAGATATGACATTTGGTTTTGTACGATCTAATTTCATTACAATTGATGAAGTTGCGGTACGATTAGCTGCATCTTTAGCATTAATAGTTAAAGTACCAGTACCTTCAGCTCTCATATAACCATTCCAAGTAGCTTTTCCATTACTAAAAGATATAGAACCACTATCATTATTACCATATCCATTTTTACTATAAGTAACATTAGATAAATTATTATCAGTAACCTCTACTGTATATGTAATACACGCAGCTCTAGACCAACTACCATAACTATAATTAGTTCCTGTACTAACACATCTGTTATCATTTGTATATTCACCAGTATGAGCCGTTATTTTAATAGCAGGATCAGTCTTATCAATTTTAAAGTAATATGCACTACTCCAGCTACTTACATTATCCACATTATCTACAGCTCTTATACAATATGTAGTATTTTTATTAAAACTATATGTATAAGGTCCATTCAATGTTCTAACAGCAGTTCCACTACAGCCTTCTAAATATTCATATCGTTTAATTTCAGAACCATAATCAGTAGATTTAAAATTACCCCACCAACGTGTCTCACTTGTCCAACTATTACTATTTGATCTAAGTGCTCCAGTACTATTATTAACTCTAATTTCTGAAGTTGGTACACTTGGAGCTTTATTATCAACTTTTAATGTTTTTTTAACACTTGTAGTAGTTGAATTACCTAAATAATCTTTAACTCCTGTTCTATTATTTGATGTATCAGGTTCAACAACTAACTCAAGTTCTCCCTCAATTTCACCATTTGGAAGATATTTTCTAGGAATTTTCTTTGTTAACACTTTATCTTTAGTACTACGTTCATTTTTAAAATATAATGTTCTAGTTGGATAATCTTCACCTGTAGCCTTATTATGCCAATGATATTTTACTGTTTGATTTGCCCAAAATCCAGAATTATCTTCTAATTTAACTTCTACATCAACAGTTGAACTATCTAAACTAATCCACTCTGCAGTAGACGACTTAATAAGTGTAACTGAAATAGCAGGTCCAGTAGTATCTGGATCTATCTTACAATTATCTGAATCAAGTTCTTTACTCAACACAATTTTATCGTTTTTATTATAACATTTAATAGCTGTATCATATTCATACTGATCACTTATTTTTCTAACAGTAACAAAAGTATTAGAATCTTCTACACTACAATATCCACCATCATCAATATACTTTTTTATTAAATTAGAACTCTTAAGATCACTATATTTAACAATATAACAACCACTATCTTGATGACCAAACATTTCTTTAGAATGACTTTCTGTATATAATTTTGCTGCTCTTTCCACTGATTTTGCATAAGTCTCGTACTTTTTAATTTCATACTCTCTACGCATATTATTTACTCTTGGTATAGCAATAACTAATAATATCCCCATTATTGTCATTGCAACTAATAACTCTATCAATGTAAAGCCATATTTCTTTCTCACATTCTTCATATACGCCTCCTATTTTTATAACACCATTATATCATAAAATTTTATTATATTTAAAAAAATATAAATAAAAGAACAAGCGTTAATACTTGTTCTTTTAATAATTTACATTAAACGCAGTAGTTTTATTTAAAGTTAAAAATCTAAACTTAGTACTACTACAACCAGTAGACTCTACCACAACTCTATAATTACCTTTATCATAATCACGAACAGTAACAGTTTTTGAGAAGGTTTTTTCTGCACCCCTAGCCAACCAACTTGAAGAACCAACATTAAATGTTCCTATCTCCTCAATACAACTATCACTATTAGATTTAGCAATACATATTCGTCTACCAGAACACATACCATCAACAGTAACTGAAGTATTATTCATACCTATAGTTGCTTTTATATTAACTTTAGCTCTATTTACAGATGTCACATTAACTTCAAAACTATCATATTGATACCATCTACTACTACAAGTAGATGCTGAAGGTCTATTCTGATCAGATGGGCATATATGATAATTACTTGTTGTTACACTAAAACAATCTTTTCTATTGCATGCTCTAGATTCCGTTGTTGAATATGATCTATTTTCACAAGAAGATCTAGTAGTTACAGTTCTAGTTTGAACGCCCTTTGAGCCACAGTTCTGTGAACACTTAGACCAATCACTGTAAGTTGTAGTAGTTGTACAATTAGTTGTAGTAGTATCACCAGTATCACATTGTCCCATTTTGCACTTACACACTTTAAATTTGTATGGCTGTGACCATTGACTAGGACGACCAGCTTTATCAACTGATCTTATACAATATTTTCTACTAGTAACAGTGGCATAATGATATGAAGGAGACAATTCTCTAGGAATATTATTTGTATCACAGTTTTCTAAATACTCATAATGATCAATTCCAGAAGGTCCATTATCAGTAGCCGTAAAGTCTCCCCACCAATAATCAGAACAACTATATGAATCCTTTGAAAGACTAGTTATAGGAGTTTTTTGATTAGGATTAGCTGGAACACCATTAGGACCAAGCCAATGTCCATCAATATTAACAGTTGAAGTAGGAACATTAGGATCATTCAAATCAACATTAAAGTAATAAGGACTACTCCAATCCCCAATATTTCCAACCTTATCCACTGCTCTTATACAATAATAAGTATTTTTATTATGATCATATAAATAATAAGACGCTAAATTATCGGATTTAGCTCCAGTACACCCTTCAGAATACTCATAATGATCAATTCCAGATTGACCATCTGTTGCACTAAAATTACCCCACCATAAAGTAACTTTAGACCAAATATTTTCACCTATCGTAAAAGTATTTCCTGTATCACCATATGACTTAACCTGCGAAGTTGGTACACTTGGAGCTGTTAAATCAACTTTTAAAATTTTAGTCTCACTTGCATTAGTCGAATTACCTAAATAATCCTTAATTCCTGTTCTATCATTTGATGTATCAGGTTCAACAATTAATTTTAATTCTCCACTATCACGTGGAATATACTTATTAGGAATATTTTTAATTAAATCCTCTGGCTTAATTGCTCTTTTATTACCAAATTCTAATACTCTAGTCGGATAATCTTCATTAGTACTATTATTATGCCAATGATATTTTACTGTTTGATTCGCCCAAAAACCAGATTTATCATGTAATTTAATTTTAACAGAAACAGTAGTTTCATTCAAATTAACCCAATGAGTAGAATCAGCACCATTAAACACTATTTCTAATGTAGGTCCATCAGTATCTGGATCTATTTTACATTCATCTTTATTAACAGACCAATTTAACATTTCTTTTCTACTTTTGTTATAACATTTAATTGCAGTATTATACTCATACTGATCACCTATTTTTCTAACAGTAACAAAAGTATTAGAATCTTCTACACTACAATATCCACCATCATCAACATACTTTTTTATTAAATTAGAACTCTTAAGATCATTATATTTTACAGTATAACATCCACTATCTTGATGACCAAACATTTCTTTAGAATGACTTTCTGTATATAATTTAGCTGCTCTTTCCACTGACTTAGCATAAGTTTCATACTTTTTAACTTCATACTCTCTACGCATATTACTAATTCTAGGAATAGTCATTACTAATAGTATTCCCATTATACTCATTGCTACTAACAATTCTATCAATGTAAAACCATTCTTATTAATTCCATTTTTCATAATAAAGCACCTACTATCTTCTTTTATTATATCACTAAATATTACTAAATAAAACAAAAAATGATAAATACAAATTGCATTTATCAAATAACTATAATTATATATTTTTAATTATAGATAATTAATTCATGTTGACACCTAGTACAAGCCACATAAAGTAAATTTCTCTCATTACTTCTATATGAATGATTTCTATCATTATATATAATTACACTATCAAATTCTAACCCTTTAGAAGTATATGCTGGTATTATAATTAAATCTTTCTTGAAATTCTTAGAATCAATACCAACTAAAGAAATATCAATACTATCCTTCAATAAATTATAAAGTTCTTTTGCTGTTTTATCATCTTTAGTAATAATAGCCGTACTCTTATAATTAGACTTTAAATAATTAATATCTCTAATCAAAGATTCCTTTAAATCATTAATATTCTTTCGAACAATAACAGGTTTATTATTATCTCTTCTAATTGCATTAACATGATTAAGATTTAAAATTTTATTAGTAAACTCTATTATTTCTGGAGAAGATCTATAAGTTTTTAATAATTCTATATATCTAGTATCTCCTCTAAATAAATCACTTAATTCCATTAATGATTCATATTTATAATATGGATTAATATTCTGATTAACATCTCCAAGTATTGTAAACTCTGCTCTTCTAAATATTTTATTTATAATTTTATATTGTAATTTATTATAATCTTGTGCTTCATCTATAATAACTTGTTTTATATTACCTTCATATATAAAACCTTCTAATGTACCTTTTACATAAGCAAATAATAAAGCATCTTCATAATTAATAACATCTTTTTTAATAAACTTATTAATAATAGCCATAGGAACTCTTATTTTACAATACGCACTATTCCAAAACTCTTTATATACATCAATATAATCTTTCTTAAAATTAGCATTTTCTCTCAATAACTTAGCAAATGTTTTAACTTTCTTACTACTTCCTTTATAAAAATTAGCTGATAACTTTTTAGAAATTTCATCCATCCTTTCAAATAAAGGCATTCTATTATACTTATAATGAATCATTTCATTAATATCTTCTTTATCAACATAATTAAATTCACCTTCTGTGAAAGAATTAACTATTTTAGCTCTACTTACATAATCTTTTAAATAATGATCTAAATCTAAAATAATCTCATCACTCTGTTTATATTTAATTAATTCTAAATATTCTTCATCATTAGAATAATATCTAGATAAAAAATCAGTATATGTTTCTACATCTTTATATTCAGTAATAAAATTAGATAAATAATCTGAAAAAGTTGTTTGTAATGTATTAGCCTCTCCTAATGATGGTAATACATCTGATATATAATCAGTAAATATATTATTAGGTGAAAAAATAAGTACATTATTACTATTAAGCCTTTCTAATCGATAAAGTAAAAAAGCTATTCTATGTAAAGCTACAGTAGTCTTACCAGAACCAGCAATACCCTGTACTATTAAATTATTATCTTCTAAATTTCTAATAACTTTATTTTGTTCTTGTTGAATAGTATTAACAACATTCTTCATCCTTTCACTTGATTCAGTAGCTAAAACTTCTTGTAATACTTCATCATCTATATTTAATGAATTATCAAATACTCCAACAAGCTTTCTATCTTCTATTTTATATTGTCTTTTTCTTTTTAATTCACCAAATATTTTCCCACCTGGAGCATTGTACTCACACGGACCTGTTTCATAATCATAAAATAAACTACAAATAGGACTTCTCCAATCATATAAAATATTATTAGAATCATCATCTTTTAAATAAGTTAAAGACATATAAATATTATGTATCGAATTATCTTCATGATCTTTAAATACAATAGATGCAAAATAAGGTTTATCTTCTATACTCTTTAATCTTTTATAATACTCTTGCTTCTGTAATGCACGTGACTCCTCTACTGCAGTCATACTACGAGCTTGCTCTATATCACCGGAATCAAAACTATGAGCATCAGACCACACTACTTTTTTAAATTCACGTAATTCCTCTATATCAGTAGAAACACTACATCCTAAATCATCAAGAGTCTCATCTAATAAACTATTAACTTTACTTAAAATCTTTTTTTCCTTAATATAATCATTCTCACTAATTGCCATATATCCTCCTGTATCATTAACATATAATAACTATAACATAAAAGAAATTAATAAAATCTAATTATTAAAAATTAACTGTAAAATTAGACAAAAAAATTATGACTCTTATAAAAGAGTCATAACTATATAATCAAGTAATAATATTAGAAAAAATACTATCGAAAATTTACTAATTTCAAATCTTTTAAAATTTTTAAATACATAATCTTCTTTCTTATACTCTTTAACACTTACTACTTTAAAAAACATACTCTTTTTCTTCGACAAATCTTCTTTTGATATTAAAACAAACTCATCATTTTTACCAGATTCACTATAAGTAACATCTTTAGGTAATTTTAATATGTATAAAAACATCATTAAATCCATAGATGCTCCCATTAAATTAACTATTGATAGAACTACAAGTAAATCTAAATGAAAGATAATTCCTATTACATAAGTAATTACTCCAATGACCATAAATGGCATTTGTAAAGATATTAAAATATTCTTTTTATTTATTTCTTGCATTACCATCGCATATAAAAAGCCTTTTTCTAGACAAATACCATATTTTGTATTTTTAATCTTTGTTCCACCAATAATATACCCTATACCATGTAATATTTCATGTAATATTAAATATAAGAACATAATAACCATAAATAACGCAAAATTATCACCAACAAAAGATATTTCACCAACAATCATAAAAGTAAATGCCATAATTAATACAAATATTACAATACTAAAAATATTAGCCGCTATTAAATTAAGTTTATATGTGTATGCTCTCTTACTTGTTGTACTCATTAACTACCTCCATAAATTCCTGTTGTAACTCTTCTAATCTTTCTTTAGTAGTAGCTTCAAATCTTAATGTTAAATTAGGTCCTGTATTAGAAGCTCTAATTAATGCCCAACTATCATCAAATTCTACTCTAGCTCCATCTATATCAAGATAACTATAATTTTTACTTTTAATATATTCTAATACTTTATCTACAACACCAAATTTAACATCATCACTTGATGAAACTTTAATTTCTGGTGTTGAATAATAATTATTAATTCCTTCTAATAATTCATCAACTGTTTTATCATTATTAGATAAAAGTTCTAACATTCTAAGGCCAGCATAAAGTCCTGAATCAAATCCAGGCCATTTATCCCTAAAATATACATGTCCTGATAATTCTCCACCAAAAGGTAAATTCATATCTCTAACAGCTGCTTTAGTATAAGAATTACCTGTCCTATAACAAATTCCTTTACCACCTAATTTTTCAATTTCATCTTTTAAACTCTTAGAACATTTAACATCATATAAAAATTCTTTCTTTTCTACTCGATTAAACATATCTCTAATAAATATAATCATATACTTATCAGTTGGAATAAATTTTCCACTATTAGAAATAAGACCCATTCTATCTCCATCACCATCATAACCAAGTCCTAAATCAGCGCCAACTTCTAGTACTTTTCTTTTTAACTGATCAAGATTATCTTCAACACAAGGATCAGGATGATGATTAGGGAATGTTCCATCGCTTTCACCATTAATTACTACAAAATCTATTGGAAATAATTCATGTAATTTTTCTGCTATGATACTAGTAGTTCCATTTCCTGGATCAATAACAACTTTTACTCTTCTATCACCAAATTTTAAATTTTTTCTAAATAGTTCTAAATAATCATTAGTAATATCATAAGAAGTAACATTACCAATACCAGTAGAAAATTCTCCCTTTAAAATATAATCTAAAAAGTCTTGTATCTCCTGACCTTTACAATTACCAGACTCATCAAAAGCAAATTTTAATCCATTATCATCTTTTGGATTATGTGAAGCAGTAACCATAACACCACTATATATTTGTAATTTAATACACGCATAATAATACATTGGTGTAGTACAAAGACCTAATGAAATTATATCAATACCTGTACTTTTAATTCCTTCTATCAAAGCCTCATATAAACTAGGACTACTAAGTCTATTATCATGACCAACAACACAAGTAGTTTTACCAATACTTTTTATATAACTACCAAATCCAAGCCCAATTGTATAAACACTATCTTCATCTAATTCAGTAGGATAAATACCTCTAATATCATAACCTCTAAATATATTCTTATTAATATTATCTTTTATTTTCATAAATACCTCCTATATTTCCTATACCTATTTTATATTATTTTTAATAAATAGTTAATAAATTAAAAAGAATTTTACTTATTCTTTACAAAAAAAAGAATAACCGAAGTTATTCTAATTGTATGTATAATAAGTATTATATTCTAAACAATAATGATTAGAAAATTTATATTCTCCACCAATTCTAGCACATGGTTCATGTCTTTGTTCATAATAAGATTGGATAGAGAATCCTGAACCAGGTTTACATACATTATAATTTGTTTCTTCTCCCTGTAACGTTTTACCTATATAACATTTAGCCGTACAAGCAGCACCATTCCTAATACAAGTACTACCTGTATGAGGAGTTGAAGAAACTGATACACTACAAGAACCACTTCTTCCAGCATTATCAACTACTGTATATGTTGTAGGACTCGTAAGACCACTTTTTGAAGCAGAACTTCCAGATACACCAGCACAAGTATCAACACCACTTCCAGAATCAGAACAAGAAACTGATACACTTACACCTGATGATGTACCTGTAGAAGTTTTAGTAATTGAACATGATGGATTACCCTTATCTACTTTTATAGTTTTATCAGAAGAATAACTACTACAGTTACCTACTGCATCACATGCTCTCCACTTAACTTTAGTTGTACCTCCTGCTATTATGTTACGAACATCACAAGTATGATTAGAAACATTACTAGCATCTCCAGTAACTGTTACTTGATAATACACTCCTCCTGAATGTGAATCACTACTTCCAGATGGATATGTTTGAACCGGATATTTATACCAAGTATTATTAGAATAATCTACACTTGATGATGGTTTACCAGGTCGATAGTCATTGTTATCTTTATAACTATTATATTGAGCCTCAGACCATTTTCTCATATTTACTGTTGGTACTGTAGGAGCAGATTTATCTACTTTTACAGTTTTAGTAACATAACCAGTACAGTTACCAACTGCATCACATGCTCTCCACTTAACAGTTGAAGTTCCATTATGTATTATATTACGAACATCAGTTGTAAGATTTGTAACATCACTAGAATCTCCAGTAACCGTTACTTGATAATATACTCCTCCTGAATCAGCATCACTACTTCCAGATGGATATGTTTGAACTGGATACCTATACCAAGTATTATTAGAATAATTATCACTTGTTGCTGGTTTACCAGGTCGATAATCACTGTTAGAATCATAACTATTATATTGAGATGCAGACCATTTTTTCATATTAACATTGAAATCAGTAGGTGCAGTCTTATCAATCTTAAAGTAATAAGCACTACTCCAACTACTTGCATTACCAGCATGATCTACTGCTCTTATACAGAAAGTCCAATTTCTAGTAGAATTATATGTATAAGAATTATCTAACTTACTAGCATTTCCATCACAATTACTAGAATATTGATATTCTTGAACTCCTGATCCAGAATCTGTTGCATTAAAGTTACCCCACCAACGTGTCTCACTTGTCCAACTACTACTATTTGATCTAAGTGCTCCACTACTATTATTAACTCTAATCTCAGAAGTTGGTACACTTGGAGCATTATTATCTATTTTTAAAACTATACTCTTTGACTCTGTAGTAGAATTACCTAAATAATCTTTTATTCCAGTTTTATTACCAGAAATATCTTCTTGTACTACTAATTCCCATTCACCATCAGAATCAGGAAAATATTTCGATGGTATTTGCTTAGTTAAACTTTTAGGAGTAATTTCTCTTTTATTTTGGTAATATAACACTCTAACAGCAGTTTTATTATTATTTCTTACATTACGCCAATAGTATTTAACTGTTTGATTTGCCCAAAAACCAGCATTATCTTCTAATTTAACTTTTATTTTTACATTAGTTTTAGTTAAATTAATCCATTTAGTAAGATCAACACTACCATAATCAATAGTTAAAATAGGGCCATTTTTATCTTCTGCTATATCACAAGTTACATTATCTAAACTCTGATTTATCATTTCTTTACCACTTTTATTAACACATTCAATAGAAGTATCATACTCATACTGATCTCCTATTTTTCTAACATTAACGTAAGGATCATTACCGTTACCTAAATTATTACATTTTCCATTATCATTATAATCTCTTATTAAATTAGAACTTTTAAGATTATTATATGTAACAGCAACACATCCACTATCTTGATGACCAAACATTTCTTTAGAATGACTTTCTACATATAATTTAGCTGCTCTTTCGACTGATTTAGCATAAGTTTCATATTTCTTCTTCTCATATGATTTCATCATACCACTTATTCTAGGCATCGTAATAACTAATAATATTCCCATTATAGTCATAGCTACCAATAACTCTATTAATGTAAAACCTCGTCTATTTTTCATTATTTTTACTCCTCTCCTTCTTAATTTTCTTCATTGTTTTCTTAATATCAACTTGACCTTTTTTGACTTCACGAACATCAGGAAAAGCCTTTAGAAGTCGATTTGTAAATGTTCTATGTTTCTTAAATGACTTAATCACTTCTCTTTTTATAGTCATAGTTGCATCTTGATTAGTATATTTATTTATATTTACTTTTAAATGAAAAATAATATATGTTGATTCAATAAGATCTACTAAAAATGGAATAAGTACAACTGTCCCTATAACATAAACATATGATTTAGGTAAACTACTCAAAAAATTAACTAAAAATGGATTAACATAATTTACTATTAATACTCCACCAAAGCCAAATAATACACCATACTCTAAACATATTCTTCCATTAATATTAAATGGCATAGTAGAATAATCCCACCAACGTAATTTAAATAACTTTTCCATAATTAAACTAGTAAAATACTCTAACACACTGCATATAAGCATTCCCATTATAAATAAAACTAATATATCATCTTTATATTTATTAAGTAAAATTGATATTAAAATAGCCCCTTCTCCATATATAGGTATATAAGGGCCTATCAAATAGCCTCTACTTAAACTTAATTTTTTAAAATAAATAGTACAACTAATTATTTCTACTAAATATCCTATTACAGAATATATTATAAATAGTAAAAATACAAATAAAAAAGAATAATACATAAAACATCACCTCTATAATAATATTAATATAAAAAGGAGTTTCTGTAAATAATAAAAACTGTCAAGTTGACAGTTTTATTGACTAATTAACCAAGAAATTAATAATAGAATAAATCCTACTAATAATCCCATATTTTTAGTTTCTTTATCTTTTATTTCTTTCATTCTAGGATATAATTCACTAAGTGATATAAATATAAGCATTCCTAATGTTACTGATAAAAACAATCCTAAAACTATTGGATTTAATGTCTTAGTATTTAATAAGAACATAATCACTCCACCACATAAAGTAGATAATGATAATAAACTTGTAAATAAAATTGTTTTTTTCTTACTCTGATTAGCTTGATAGAAAGTAGTAGCAATAACCATACCAAGTGGTAAATTATGAAACCCTACTCCCACACTTAACAAAAGTCCAGTAGAAACATCTGAAACAGTAGTAGAATAAATTGCTATTCCTTCTATAATATTATGAATCATTAAAGCAATAGATGATATAACTCCAATATGTGCTAAATTATCTTTTAATTCTTTATTGTTCATTTTATTATCTTCATGATCTGGTATAAAATTATCAAGTGATTTTAAAATACCATATCCTAAAATTACACCTATTATAAATACCCAAATATAAGAAAGTCTTAAATTTTCTATTATCTCTGGAATTAAATCCAAAATACTAAGCATCACTATTACAGAAAAAGCAAGACCTAAAGAAAAATCTATAACTTTCTGTCTCTTTTTAATAAGAAAAGCTATTAAAGATCCAATTAAAATGAATATTCCTAATAATAAAGTAATAAGTAAACCAACCATTTCTATTCTCATACTACACCTCTAAAGTAATATTAACACTAATAATCCAACTGTGAAACAATAAATTGAAAAATATATTAATTTACCTTCCTTAACAATTTTAGCAAACCACTTAGTACATATATAAGTAAATATACCAGCTATTATCGCAGCTATTATATATAATACCCATGTACTACCAGAAATAGATAATTCCAATAAATCTTTAACTCCAAGAATTGATGTTGCTATTGAAATTGGTATATATAAAATAAATGAAAAATTAAATGCTACTTCTCTTTTTAAATTCTGAAACATACCACCTACAATAGTAGCTCCACTTCTACTAATACCAGGAATTACACTAATCATTTGATATAAACCAATTATTATTGCATCCTTGAATGTAATTTCATCTCTATCTTTACTACCTTTAAAATCTTTTATTAAAAATAAGAATATAGATGTAATTATAAGAGTAAGTCCTATAAATTTAATATTCTTCTCTAAAAAATCCAATAAGTCTAATTTAGTAGCAACAAGTCCAAATACACCAGCTGGTATTGTCGCAACTACTAATTTCCATGAATATAAATATCCATTACGACTAGATTTTCTTTCTTCTTTATTAAAGATATAAGAGAAAAAGTCTTTAAACAACTTAACTATATCATTAAAATAAATTATAACTATTGCTATTAAACTACCAAAATTAGTAATAACAGCTAATGTTTCAAAATCTATATTTAAACTTTGATTGAATCTTTCCAATAATGTTTGAAGTATTAGAATATGTCCACTACTAGACACAGGTATTGGTTCCGTAACTCCTTGTAATAAACCAAGTAACGTATATAAAACTAAAATCATACTAAGCATCTCCTAACTTATAACCTATTAATGTAGCGACTATAAATAACACTAATCCAACAAGTACTTGAATGATTGATATACTACATCCAAATAAACTAATTAAAAGTGTAATTACACTAGCTAATACGAACCCTAATACTGCATAATAAGTAGAAACTTCAAATTTCTTAAATAAAAACTCTATTAATCTAGATACCAAAACTATACCAATTAATACACCTAATCCAAATGGCATTAAAACTAATATATTATGTCCTAATAAAGAAAAATCTGTAATACTACTAACTGTATCAACAATAGGTTTATAAAAACCTAATAACATTAATACAAATGAACCACTTACTCCAGGTATAACCATAGTAGCAGCAGCAATTATTCCAACTAAGAATAAAAGACAATACATTCCTAGACTTAAATTAGAAATATTTACTACATTACTTCCTTCATTCATAATAGACATTCCAATAATTAAACCAAATGTAATTAAAAATATAATAATATTTAACGGTTTAATCTTAACTTTTCTTACCTTTCTAGTAAGAAGAGGAATTCCTCCTAAAATTAATCCAATAAAGAAAAGCGTTGTTGGAAAAGGAAATTTATCTAAAGCCTTACTAATTAATTTACTAATTAATAATATAGATAATAAAGCTCCAACTCCAAAAGGAATCACAAAATTTAAGCTTTTCTTTATATCTTTAAAGAAATGACTGATTACCTCAATCATTTCTTCATATACTCCCATAGTAAGAGCCATAGTTCCCCCACTAACTCCAGGTATAATATTAGCTATTCCAAAAAAGAACCCCTTAATCATTAAAATTAATTTTTCTTTCATAAAATTCTCCTAGTTATCGAATATTCCCATTATTAATGGAACAACATGTTTCTTACGTGATACACAGTTAGCAATAAAATGTCCTTGCTCTATATTATTAGACTCATAAGCAATATTCATAATATCTTGTCCCTTTGTATTAAATAACACATAACTACCATGCTTAATAATATCAGTTACATATAAAGCAGTTAAACTATAATTATTAGCCTCACTAACTTTATCAAGCATTTCAAGATATTTATCCATATCTTTCTTAATATCATCAAAATTCATAGTAAAGAATTGCCCAATAGCAAATGTTTTATCACTAATAGTATATAACTTAAAGTCATTATATAATACATCTTCTGCACTCATACCATCTAAAGATGTTCCAGCTTTTAACATTTCTAAACCATACTCTTCATAATTAACTCCTGCTATATTTGAAAGATCTAAAACTGCTTGTATATCTTTCTTAGTAGCAGTAGGACTCTTAAGTATTAATGTATCTGATAATATTCCAGAAAGTAATGCTCCTGCAATATTTTTAGGAATTTCTACTTTATATTCTTTGAATAAAGTATAAACAATAGTACAAGTAGAACCAACAGCCATATTTCTGAAATTAATAGGACTAGTAGTTGTAATACTACCTAAATTATGATGATCAATTATCTCTAAGATATCAGCTTCATCAATACCATCTACACTTTGTAATTTTTCATTATGATCTACTAATATAACTTTCTTTGGATCTTTCTCATTTAAATCAGTAAGTCTAAGTAATCCTAGACACTTATTATTCTTATTAACTATAGGATAATTAGTATGTTTTAATTTATTATTAATTTCTAATACAGTATCAACATACTCAGTATCTTCAAATTTAGTTGGATTATAACTTCTAATCATAGTCTTAATATAATTAGTTAAAGCCATTAATCTAGAAATATGATAAGAATCATATGGAGTTCTAATAATATTTACTTTATTACGACGAGCTATTTCTAAATGTTCATCTTTTATAAACGCAGAACCTGATAAAATAACTAATTTAACTGATGAATTAACAGCATACTCGATTATACTATGACGATCTCCTACTATTAAAACAGTATCATTTTCTAACTTAACACTTTCCATAAATGTAGTACTCTTATAAGTAGCGGCTAAAATTTGACCAACTATTTCATCATCAAATTTTAACACTTCCTCACCACATAATACATTTAATAAATTCTGATAAGAAGTATATAAATCTCTAAAATTACCATTTACCATCGCATGTGATAAATCTTTAATAGTAATTAAACCAACAAATTCATTATTTTCCTTAACTACAGGAAGTCCAGTAAGACCTTCTTTTAACATATATTGATAACCATCGTAAATTGACTCAGTATCTTTAATTAAAAAGTCTTTATGATAATTAACATCTTTTAATTGTAATTTAACATCATTTAAATACTTTGGTTCTTTAATATCAAAATGTTTCAAAGCATATTTAGTTTCTTTATTTAAACTTCCTAATACTCTAGCCTCTGTATTATTACCTAATACATTTTTTAAATAAGATAATCCAATTGCAGACATAACAGAATCACTATCTGGTTTTTTATGTCCAAAAATATAAGTTTTTCTCATATTCTCACTTCTTTCCTTGATAAATTATATCATATTTTTTATTAGTAAAAAAGAGATAATTTTATTATCTCATTTTGATAAAATTAAACAGCATAACAAATAAAAACGTAGTAGCTGCACGAACTTCTTTTTTTACACTATAATATTTCTCATAAATAGCCGCAATATCATCAATAATATCAACAATCCAGCTTTCCAAATATCTTGGAGGTGTAAATGTTACAGGAAACATATGAGTTTTGATAATATCAATTTGTTTATCGTTTAAATCAAAATGTTTCAAAGAATTTTTTACTGCACAACCAGGATGACGTCTAAGTCTACCAACTGCATTTTCATCTTTAACATCATCAATAAAAAAATCATGTAAAAGCGCAGCTTGAGTTGTATCAACATAATCTAAATGTAATGCTTTAGAAACTTTGTATGTATAATAAGCCACTCTTAAAGAATGATTAAGTCTAGAAATTCCATGATGAAGAATATCATCCATTTTTTGGAACTCTTCATTAGAAATAATGTGACTAACTATACTATAAAATTCTTGATCTACAAAATAAATATCGTTACTCATATAAACATCCTTTACTAGTATATTTTATTTATTGTTACTATATAATAATAACATATAAATTATTACCTTACAATGAATTAGCATTTTATACTTTTTATGCTAGACAATAATTTACACCCAAAACAATGCATAGTATATCATAAAAAAAGGAACTAAACAAGTTCCTTAAGTAATTTCTCCATCTCTTCACTTTCTTCTTTAGTAATAGTATTCTCTTCAATTTCTTTATCAAACCAAGCTGGAATATCACTCTTACCTTTTATATCATTTTTTCTAATTTTAATTGGAGACTTAGATACAATTTTCTTATTCTTCTTGTACTCTTTTTCAGTAATCCTCATTGCCTCTTCTACTGTCTCTATGTTAAGTCTTTTCCATTGACCAGCTATAGTTTCAACATAGCTTTTCTTTAAACCCTCATTATTTATTTTTAATACATAAGCTATTAAAACATTAACTACTCCAGGATTTAGTTTTTGATCAACTAATAAACTTTCAATAAGTTTCTTATCTCTTGCAGTAGGTTCAGCCCCCTTATATTTAGCTTTTAAAAATTGATATGGAGTTAAATTTTCAAAAGTATAAACCATCTTAGCCCATTTAGAATTATCCCCTACTGGTTTCTTTAAATAATCTGGTTGTCTATTATAAATTAATGTAGGTAAATTTCCATTAGACTCAAACTGATAATAATTACGACACTGTTTTCTAAGTAATGTTTTATCAACAAAACCTTTTTCATTAATAGAATCTCTAACTAATCCTTGCATAGCTAAATTATCAAGATTATATGTAAAACTTAATGCATTAATTAAATCTTTAACATCCTTAGTAAAACATCTCTCATTAATCATAGAAGATGGAATACTAGAAATAAGCATATTAAAATCAATTCCCTGATTTATTAAAATATTATTAGAATCTCTCTTAGTAATATCACTATTAATCTCTAAAACATTACCCTTAACAGAAGTAAATACTTGATCAAAAGTAGAAGTAATATCTTCATAATCCTTTAAATTAAATCTTGGTATCTTATAATAATTAACTATTTTTTCATACTCTTTCTTCCCTAAATTATTATATAAAACAACATTTAATATAGGATGATTAAAAAATTCATTAGCAGATATAGGAGAATAAATTAAATAAACATAATGATTAACATTACCCTTCTTTACATAACTCTTAATAAGTCCTATAGCTTCTAATTTTTCTCTAGCAATTACTATATCTTCTAGACGTAATTGCATAGTTGCCATTAAATGATGATGTGTTAAATCATTACTCATTATTTGTAACTTATCTAAGTCATCAATAAGTGTAAAATATAAAGAAGTCGCACTATAACCAATAATAGGTTGATATAACATACTAATTAATTTCTTATCACTATCACTAATAACAGTCTTATTAATAACAGTATAAGTATCAGCTGGTAAAATTGTAAGATTTTTCATTATATCACCTACTTCTAATTAAGTTATCAACAAACATAGTATAACAAAACTTTCTATTTTTATCCATAATAATTAAAAAAAACAACTACAAAAGTTGTTTATAAACCTAATAAATAAATTATAAAATTAGCATCTATTCTCATAAAGTATAAAAGAGCAAAAGCTAAAAGTAAAAACGGTCCAAAAGGAATAGCATTATTATGATACTTATAATACATAAATAGCGATATTGGAAGAGCTAACATACTACCTAAAAAGATAGTTAAACTACCAACAATAGGATCAAGTACTAAACCAAACACAAACATCATCTTTACGTCTCCACCACCAAGGCTTTCACGTTTAAACATCTTTTCTCCAAGTAACATAATCGTATACATAATAAAGAATAAAAATAATCCAACAAATATATGCTCCAATGCTCCCATTAACCCTAATTTAAAATAATTAATAATAATAAAATAGCCACTAAAAAATATTAACACTTCATCAGGAATAATCATATAAACTAAATCACCGACAGATACGATTACTAATAAAGATACAACCCCTAGGGCAATAAGTAAATCTATTGATAAGCCAAAAGTATAATATGATAATACAAATAATACTCCCGTAACAATTTCCATAATTATATTTTTTATATCAATTTTCTTATGACAATAAGGACATCTCCCCCTTAAGAAAATATATGATACAATAGGTAAACTTTCTAAAAAAGTTAATTTATGATAACAAACATCACAATGACTTTTCGAAAATAATTTAGCATCATCATTAGGCAAACGAAGTCCTATCATTGTATATATATTTCCCATTATTATTCCAAAAAGAAAAAAGATAATTAAATATGTTATATTCATAATTATCATCTCCTATTTTATTTGACCATAAATACTAAACATTGGTTCAACAATTGAAATAAGTATAACACCTACAATACCAGCTAAAGCTACAATCATAATAGGTTCCATCAAACTCTTCATTTGATCAATTAAAGTCTTATGTAATGATTGGAAATGGTCAGACACCTTTTCCATCATTAATCCAAGTTGTCCAGTATTTTCACCAGTTACTAACATTTCATAAGCAACTACAGGGAAAGCCCATTCACCTTTAAATGATTCTGAAATAGGTTCACCCTTACCCAAGTTATTTAAACATCTATCAATAATTTTTTTATATATTTCATTATTTGTAATTTTAGATAATACTTCCATACTATCGGTAATGAATACACCATGATTTAAAAGTGACGCAAAAGTCTTTGTAAAGTTTGCTACCTGACTGTAGATAATAATATTCTTTACAATAGGTAGATGCATAAGTAATGTTTGTATTGCTTTTCTAAATTCCAAAACATTCTTATATAAATATACAAATAAAACAATAAAAACTACAACTCCAATAAGTAAGAATAACCAATTACCTTTAACAAAATCACTTATTTTAAGAATAGTTAAAGTAAGTGCTGGAAGACTTGCTCCATTCTCTTCAAACATACTAGAGAACTGAGGTACTAAGTATGTAAGCATAAATATCAAAACACCAAATGCAATAGTTAAAACTACAACTGGATAAGTAATCGCACTAATCATTTGTTTTCTAGTTTGTTCCATTGAAGTATAGTATTCAGCCATATCATCCAAAATAGATGCCAAATCTCCAGTAAGTTCAGCAGTCTTAACCATATTAACTAATAACTTTGGAAAAACCTTATCTTGTTTCAACATAGCATCTGATAAATTTTCTCCTTTAAGAAGTTCATAAACTAATCTTTGGAAAGCTCTTTTATTACCTGCTTTAGTAGATTGTTTAGCTAAAATTTTAACTGCATCTACTAAAGGAATACCTGCTTTAATATAAGTTGATAATTGAGTAAGTGAGAAAGCTAAATCTGTTACACTAATCTTTTGATGATCATTCATTTCAATATCATAAGCAGCTCTAGGTGTAATAGAAACAACTTCATATTCTTGTGATATTAAGAAGTTTCTAACCTCACCTTCATTTTCCGCTTCAAAAGTACCATTTTCCTTTTTACCCATTCCATTAATAACAACATATCTATATTTAACTAAAGGCCTGTCTGGTGCTTTTTCTTCTTGTTTAGTTTTTACACGATCATCTAAATCCGCTAAGTTTTCTGCCTTTTCATCTTTAGGAATATTCTTATCTTTTTGTAATTCCATCTTATCCTGAACTTTAAGTATTTCATCTTCAGATTTTTTAAATAAAGACATAGGAAGACTATATACTTTATGAACAATATGATAAATAACAATAAATGGTTTTAATAAACTATCCATACTAGCCCTCCTCTATTCTATCATTACTAGTATATCATATCTTTTTATTAAATTAAATATTAATTATTCACTTTTTAATATAGTTTACATAGACTAATATAAAGAGGTGGTACAATGTACGGTTATCCTTATATAAGACCAAGTATATTTTCAAGAGGACTTAATCTTGCAAAAAGCATCAATTGGACAAATTTATTAGATGGAACACAAAAAACTCTAGGAGTAATCAATCAAGCAATACCTATTGTCTACCAAGTAAAGCCAGTAATAAGTAACGCTAAAACAATATTTAAAATAGCAGATACTCTAAGAAACACTAACACTAACAACAATAATTCAACTAATAAAGAAACACAAAAAACAACCACTCCATCTAATGAGAATAAACCTATTTTTTACATATAAAAAAGTAGTAAATACATACTACTTATTTTTTTGATATTTATTAATAAAATCTTCTTTGTATTCTAAAATAGAATCATTCTTAATAGCTTCTCTTAATTCTTCAGTTAACTTAATTAAGAATCTAATATTATGAATAGATAAAAGTCTACCACCAAGAGTTTCTCCAGTAGTTATTAAATGACGAATATAAGCTTTAGAATAATTTTTACAAGTATAACAATCACAACCTTCTTCCAAGTGTGATAAATCTTCTTTATATTTAGCATTATTTAAATTAATCTTACCACTACGAGTAAAAGCTTGACCATGACGAGCAATTCTTGTAGGTAATACACAATCAAATATATCTACCCCTCTAATAACACCTTCAATAATATCAATTGGATCTCCTACTCCCATTAAATATCTAACTTTATCTTCAGGTAAATATGGAATAGAATAATCTACTGCCTTATACATATCTTCTTTAGATTCACCATCATTAGCTACTCCACCAATACTATAACCATCAAAGTCCATCTTAACAGTTTCTATTGCAGAATATTTTCTTAAATCTTCATGAGCTCCACCTTGTACAATACCAAATAAAGCCTGTCTAGGATTATTATGAACATCTTTACCACGTTTAGCCCATCTAAGAGTACGTTCAATACTATTTTTTAAATATTCATAACTTGCACTAGCTGGAGGACACTCATCAAAACTCATGGCAATATCACTATCTAATTTATTCTGAATTTCAATTGATTTTTCTGGAGTAAGCAATAAATTTTTACCATCAATATGGCTCTTAAACTTAACTCCTTCTTCAGTAATATCTTTTTCTTTATTCTTAGCAAGTGAAAACACTTGAAATCCACCACTATCAGTTAATATAGGTCCGTCCCAACTCATAAAATCATGAAGACCACCACATCTATCAATAGTATCTTCACCAGGTCTTAACCATAAATGATATGTATTAGCTAAAATAATACCACTACCACAATCTTTTATTTCCTCTTTAGATAAAGATTTAACAGTAGCACGAGTTCCCACAGGCATAAACATAGGAGTCTCATAAGTACCATAATTAGTTTCAATAGTACCATATCTAGCTTTGCAATTCTTATCTGTATCAATTAAATTATATTTTATTTTCATATACAATCCCTCACGTCTACTAATTATAAATCAAAATTAAAAAAAAATCTACTAAACATAATTTAAAACAATAAAAAAAGTAGAATTATTTCTACTTTACATAAACTATTTTGGATCTAATTCTAAAACTTCAATTTCTTCAACAACAGCCATTTGTTGTTCCATAATAACTTTTAATTTTCTCTTAAATATTTTCATATTTCTCTCTAAAGTATCAGCTTGATTTTCAATTTTTTCAGCCTTAAGCAAAGCCTCATTAACAATACGACTAGCATTATTTTTAGCATCTCTAACAATAAGTTCATGCTCTTCCCTAGCCATTCTTTTGATATTATCTCCAGTCTCTTCAGCCTTCATAATAGCAGTTTTCAAAGTATTCTCAAGTGTTCTGTAATGTTCTAATTCTTTTTTTAACTTCTCAACCTCACTGCTTTGCTCTCTACACTTTCTGATAATACCCTCGGTTTGACTTATTACATCACTTACAAACTGATTAACTTCACTGCGATTATACCCATTAGCTTCATAACTAAATTTTTTCATATAATCACCTCAAGAAAATATTTTAATTAAAAATCAAAATCATCATCATCTTTTTCTTTTTTTGTTTTAGTAGACTTACTACTTGATTGAGTCTCATCAGTAATTTTACCTTCAACATTAACATTATTAGGAGTACATAAGAAAATTCCTCCACCTAATTTTTGTAAATCTCCACCAATTGCATATAAAGTACCACTTAAGAAATCTACAATTCTTTTAGCTTGATCAGGTGTTACTCTTTTTAAATTAACAACAACTGCACTACGATTCTTTAAATAATCCGCAATTTGTTGACTTTCAGAATATGCACGTGGTTCTAGTAACATCATCTTAGAACCAGCAACACCATTTTCTTCATGATATTCACTTCTTGAAGTAGTATAAAATTCTTCTTCTGCGATATTTTCTTCTACTTCTTCCCCACCAAATAAGTTTTTTAATTTATCTAATGCCATATTTAATCCTCCATTTATTTTACTATACTTTATTTTAGCATATTTTTTTTAAATTATAAACCCTAATTTAATTATTTGTAATATTATTAATTGGAACCTGTGCTGGTCTAACACTCTGTCCTATTGGTTGTACTGATACTTCTGGAAAACTACTAACAGGTTTAGAAATACTAGGAGTTGGTGCCTGATTAACAATTTCCTTAAGTCCACCTGAAGATGAAACTATACCCTTTGTTTTTTCTTCAACTTGATACCAAACAGTCTCTAAATCAACATTATTAGAAAGTGGTCTAGGATTTGGTAAATCTATATACATAGAAATTGGAACTTTAAATGCACTACCAAACGCTATACAGTTACCTGGCTTTAAGTTCTTAAGTTGTGCAACTATTTCACTAGAAATATTTGGAACCATATTTCTAATATAATCTAAATCTTTAGGATGAAGTGTTCTAAGTATAATAAAGTTAGAACATTGAGAAATAGTAGTATCAGAAAGTTCACTAGGTCTTTGAGTAATTATTCCTAAGAACACTCCATACTTACGACCTTCCTTAGTAATACGTTCAAATATATTGTAACCTAATATTTCAATATCAATATCTTTTTGAATATATCTATGAGCTTCTTCTACTATTATATGATAAGCTTCACTTCCACGTCTTTCATTACTAACAGCTTTAGTAAATAACATTCTAGAAATTATTTTAGTAAATACTTTAGCAATTCTATCATCAACATAACTTATATTAAAATTAATAAGTTGAGCTTTTGCTCCAGTACTTTCAACTGTTGTTAATTTCTTAATATAATCATTCTTAGTAATATATTCAGGATAATCAAAATAGTCTTTATATTCACCACTAGCTAAAGTATGTAATCTAACACTAACTACATTAGCATAATCGAATACTTTTTCACTCTTTAAAATACCTTCACTAATAAGCGCAAAATCCATAGCCATCTCTAGATCACTAAGTGTATAGAACTTATTCAAACTACTAGGATTTACTTCTTCTTCTACATCACTTATAAATGTTCTAATAAATTCTACAACTAATTCCATTTCTTGCATCTTACCAGTTTTATCTATATATAAACATTGTTTTAATGTTCTAATATAACCAGGTTGAGCAATCTGACTCTCCAAGTTTAATTCATTAGTATTAAATTTAGTTAATATTGCAACTACTTGGTCTCTAATTTTAGTAGATTCACCACCACTAAGTAATATATCTAATAATGCTCTAGAAATAATATCGTTTTTCTTTCTAACTACATCAGCATTACTACCAGTTAATATCGGAACTAATTTTAAAGTTTTTTCTATTATAGGAAGTTGTGTAGGTGTATTAACATCTAAAAGTAATGCTAAATCGTCTACATCTAAAAGCCATACTGGAATACGTAATAAATTATATTCTCCTTCTCTAGCACTAGTAGTATAAACTTTATAATTAATCTCTTTATTTATATCATGTAATTTAGAAAAAGCTTTTGTATATTCACCAAACGCATCAAAAAATATCACATTAGATTTAACAGGAGCATTCTTCGAAGTAAACAATTTTTGAACAATAGAAGCCACAGTACAACTTTTACCAGAACCACTATTTCCTAATACAGAAAAATGATTACTAAAAAATTCATTTATACTAACATTAATACGATAATTTTCATATATATTACTTGTACCAAATAAAGTATAACCTAAACTGCTCTCTTGTTTACCCAATATATATTGTAACTCATCTGTTTTAATCATTCTAACTTTAGATCTAAAAGAAGGTTTAATACTAGAACCAGGTACAAAATTATTACCAACAAACTCACCAACAATATTAGCAACTAATACAGTTTGATTAATATTAACAATTTCACCAACTACTCTTTTAGTTCCATCTTCAAAAACAACATGCAAATTAACAAGGTTTGGTTGCTCATTAATATCAATAGCAAGTTCAACTACAACACTATTATCATTTATTTCTAAAATATTACCTAGCATATAAACACCCTCTATTCTATATAAAAGTATACCAAAAAAAAAGATAAAAAAAAAGATATTTTTGAAATATCTTAAACTCCATATAAACCATGTATTTTTTGTCTATCTATATCAGATAAATCTTCAACCTGCCATTTGCCATTTTCTTTTGTTAAATTAAATGTAATTGTATATTTAACTTTATCATTTACTGTTTTCATTTGTTTAATTTTATAATCAATAAAAGTAGCAACATTATCTAACCCATCAGACACATCATCAATAGCATCTTTTGCATCTTCTACTAAAGAATCATTATCACTGTAATCATTTTTATCATTATTTTTAAATTCATCTTTATGTTCCATATAATATTTTTTAGATTCGCTAATATTAGTGGCATAATCTAAAACTTCTATTTCTACATCAACAGTTGCACTATCCCCTTCAATATTTTCATCTGTTATTTTATAAGATAAATTTTGATATTGTTTTTCTAATAATGATCTATACTCCTTCTTTTGACTATCACTCATATTAGTATCACTAGAAATAACACTATCAAGTTGAGTTAAAACCTCACTATCCATAGATTGATATTTTCCTAATAACTCTTCTACCTTTTTAGTAGGAGTATTTTCCATATTACCACAACCAGTAAATAAAACCAAAGTTAAAAACATATAAGCAAAAATCTTACTAATTTTTTTCATATTATTCCTCCCATTTATATAATGAGTAAAAATAATATTTTTATACACAATTAATTTTTATTAATTAATTTTTTAAATTCTACTGGAACACTAGTCTCAAATAAAATATCTTTTTTAATAACGGGATAATACATTTTTAATCTATTAGCATGTAAATAAAGTCTTGATTGCTTATCTTTCTTATCCCCATATTTAATATCTCCAACAATTGGTGTTCTAATTGTTGCAAGAGCAACTCTTATTTGATTTTTTCTACCTGTCTCTATTTTTACTTCTAACATACTATACTTGTTAGAACTCTTAATAACTTTATAATTAGTAATAGCTTCTTTACCAGAACCTTTTCTATCAACATAAACTAAATTAGTTTTAGTTTCAGATAAATTTTGGACTATTTTATCTTCTTCCTTTTTAGGACACCCATTAACAACAGCTACATACTCACGTAAACTAACATACTCATTCCAATTCTCTTGTAATTGATTCTTAGTTTTTAAATCTTTAGCTAAAACAACTATACCACTAGTATCTTTATCTAATCTATGTACTATAAATACTTTAGCGTATTTATTTTTACTAACCAAATATTCTCTTACTATATGATAAAGTGTTTTATCTTTTTCTTTGGCTGTCGCTATAGTTAAAAGTCCACTTGGTTTATTAACAACTATAATATGTTCATCTTCAAATAATATATCAAATGGTAAAACTTTTTTATTCTTATTATCTGTATCTATATTAATAGTCATACCAGGAATTAATTTATAATCATATTTAGTTGTTCTATTATTATTAACAAATATCGCTCCATGAGTTAAATATTGTTTAATTCTTTTTTTAGGTATATCTAAATTTTCATATAAATAATCTAATAATGTACTATCTTTTTTTACTACTATTTTCATATTTCCTCCTACAATAACTTTTTAATAACTTTTTCTACACCTTTTGTATCATTAGAACTAGTTTTCATTTTAGCTACTTTTTTAACACTACTTTCTGCATTACTAACCGCAACTCCCATACCTACATTTTTAATCATAGATAAATCACTTAAATCATCACCTATCGCAATAACACTTTCTATATCTAGTTTATTTAACTTACAAATTTTTTCTACACCACTGCATTTAGTGATATCATTCATAACTATTTCTATACCATATTGTTTATTAGTATATAAAATCTTATTAAGTAATATTTTTAAATCTAATTCTTCTAAAATAGAATAAATATTATCTCGATCTTTTTTCTTATCGCACAATACTTCTATTTTATATATATTACTTTTATGTTCTTCATAAAAAGTATCAAAATCAGTAATTAATCTTTCTCTATCTTCTAACTTTCTATTTATAGCGTTACTACCTTTTAGTAAATACCAATATTCATCTGTACAAAAACATAAATCATACTCGCTACTTACTTTCTTTACTTTTTTTATAATAGATGCCATTATGTTTTTCTTAAAAATAACTTTATCTCTTTTAACATCATAAACATAAGCACCATTACAAGCGATAATATAATCAATAAAAGGAAAATCCTTATTATATTCTAAAACTGATTTCATAACTCTACCAGTCGCAATAGTAAGTAAAACTCCATCTTTTCTAATACGATCAATTTCAAGCATTGTACTTAGTGGAATCGCTTCATCACTATCTAATAATGTACCATCAAAATCAGTAACTAACATTTTATACATACTTATCACCTAGTTCTTTAGTAATTATTAAATAGTATAACACAAATAAATAAAAAATAATAATTTTATGCAAAATAAAACCCTTGTTAAACAAGGGATAATTCAATAATGGCGGAGCAGGAGAGATTTGAACTCTCGCGCCAGTTGCCCGACCTACACCCTTAGCAGGGGCGCCTCTTCAGCCTCTTGAGTACTGCTCCAAACGCTTCGCAAATATAATATTACAGTATAATTGCAAATATGTCAATAATATTAAATAAAAAACTCCTAAAAGGAGTTACTTCAAAATTGGTGACCAGTACGGAATTCGAATCCGTGAATGCTGCCGTGAAAGGGCAGTGTGTTAAGCCACTTCACCAACTGGCCATCTGGCGCCTCAACTAGGACTTGAACCTAGGACCCCTTGATTAACAGTCAAGTGCTCTAACCAGCTGAGCTATTGAGGCATTATTAATGGTGGACCTGACAGGACTTGAACCTGTGACCCCACGCTTATCAAGCGTGTGCTCTAACCAACTGAGCTACAGGTCCATTAATAATTAGTACTTTTTCAGTTTACACTATTTTCATAGTTTTTGCAAGTGTTTTTTTACATTTTTTCACCTGCAATATTAGAATACTATAAATACAGTAACAAAGTCAAGCATTAATTACACTTTTTTTCAAAAAACTATTGTCATTTCAAAAAAATTGTTATAAAATAAATTTGCATTCGAAAAAAACGGACTGTTAGCTCAGTTGGTAGAGCAACTGACTCTTAATCAGTGGGTCTAGGGTTCGAATCCCTAACAGTCCACCATATTATATAAATACAAGAGAACTTGAAAAAAGTTCTTTTTTTTATTCTACATTAACGATTCAAACAAAAAAAAGATAGTTTCCTATCTTAATTTACTTTTAGCACCTTTCATTCCTTTTACTCCACCACGTGCAGCAAAACCTTTTAAAATATTTGTATCAAAAGAATGAACTTTACTTATTCTCTTCTTATAGTCTTTAACTCCGATATTAATCATATCATCAAGTACTGTAGTAAAATTAATATCTTTAGCATCCCATAAATAGAAAGCTAAACTTCCAGGAATAGAGTTAATTTCGTTAATATATACTTTATTCTTCTTATCATCTATTAAGAAATCAATTCTTGAGTTACCAGAAGATCCTAAAGCCTTAAATGCTTCTACTGCTACTGTTTCTACTTCTTTTTGAACTTTCTCATCTAATTCAGCAGGTAACTTTCTACTAGCAGATGCCATACCTTTAGAAGAAGATTTAACAGCACCAAACTTACCACCTTTAAGTTTACCTTTTCCTCCACCAATATACTTATCATCATATGTTAAGAATTTATTAGCAGATAAAACTTCTTCAATAGCACTAACTTTTTGATGTTCATAATTACCCATAACAGCAATATTTACTTCTTTTAAATTTTCTACTACTTCTTCAACAATTATCTTTTTATCATATTGAATAGCTTCATCAATAGATTCAACTAATTCTGTTTCATTAGCAGCAACTGAAATACCTACACTTGATCCAGTAGTTGCTGGTTTAATAATAACAGGATATTTTAATTTAGAAACTTTCTTTAATATAGCTTCACTATCTTGTTTATAATCAGCATCATAGAACCAAATATAATTAGTCATAGGAAGTTTAGCATTTTCTAATACTGCCTTCATATATACTTTATCTTGTCCTACAACTGATGCATAAACATCACTTCCAACAAACGGAATACCTATTGATTGTAAATAACCTTGTAATACTCCATCTTCCACATTAGTACCATGTACTATAGGAAATGCTATATCTATATCAGTAACAATACTTCTAGGGAATGTTTTCTTTTGTAATACATAACTTCCATTACTATAATATAAAACTACATTCTTACTATATTTTTTAATTAATGATAAATCTTGATATACTTCTATATCCTTTAACATATCACCTGTATACCATTCTCTATCTTTTGTAATATAGATAGGAATAATATCATATTTTTCTTGATCCATCTTATTCATAGCTTGCAAAGCTGAAATAATACTAACCTCATGTTCTACACTCTCTCCACCAAAAATAACTCCAACTTTAATTTTCATCTTTAAATCCTCCTACTCACTATATGTATCTGGTAAATCATTTTCAAATAATGCATAAACATCTTCTTTCTTACCAGTTAATCCTCTAATAAAAGAATATGCATCTCTTACATCATTATATACAATTATCTTATCTTCATCATATCCTGCTTCAAGTAACCCTTCTTTAATTGGTTTAGTCTTCTCTTCTCCAACTAATACTGCATAATCAGCCACTTCAGCAATTTGTTTACCAAATTCCTTATTATAATAATCTTCTTTTTCTCCTAACTCTATCATACCAGGAGTAACTACCACTTTAATACCAGGCATCATTCCAAGTACCTTACAAGCATTTTTAGCACCTACTGGATTAGAATTATAAGCATCATCTATCTGATAGAAATTACCAAGTTTCTTTAACTCTAATCTATGTTCTACTGTTCTAACAGCTTTAACTGCTTGTTGTAACTCTTCAATAGAAATACCAAACTCCCTACCACAAGCAATACCTGCTAAGATATTATAAACACTATGATCTCCTAACAACTTAGTTTGGAAATTATATTTAGTTTTATCGCCCTTAAATATAACATTGAAATTAGTTCCTTTATTAGAACATTTAATATCAACAGCTCTAACATCAGCTTCTTCATTATCAATACCTATCCAAATAACTTTAACTTTATTTTTAAGTTCATAATTAACTTGTTTTTCATCATCCATATTTAATACTGCAAATCCATCACTAGGAAGTGATTCAATAAGTTCAAATTTACCCTTAACTATATTTTCCTCACTACCAAATGATTCTAAATGTGCAGTACCAATTCTAGTTAAAATACCATATTTAGGACGAACAAGTTCACATAAATCCCTTATTTCTCCTCTAACATATGCTCCCATTTCAGCAATAAATACATCATTAAACTTATCTAAATGATTATTAATTGTAATCATTAAACCATAAGGTGTATTTAAATTTCTAGGAGTTGGTAAAGCATCATATTTGATATTTAAAATATCACTTAATATATTTTTACTACTAGTTTTACCATAACTACCAGTAATACCAATAACTTTTAAATTATTCATACTATAAAGTTTTTTCTTAGCTTTAGTTAAATAATAATGATATACATACTTTTCTGCAGGTATATTAATAAATTTACAAATTAATACTACAATAGAATTTAAATAAACCATACAACTAAGTACTAATACCCAAATAAAACTATTAGTTACAAATAATAATACTGTAGGTATTAAATATAAAATCATCATTGTAAATATTAATCTTTTTACTCTAGCAGTTATAACTAAAGGTTTTTTATTTTGAAAACCAGCAAGTCTTTTTCTCCAGAAAATACCTAAGAAAATATAAACTATTGAACTAGCAATAATAATTGTATTAGTAAGACCATCTTTATTTAAAAGTAATCCTACAATTGCAAATAAAATTGCCACTAAATCAACATCGATAAGTTCTTTTAAATTTTTACTTAACCATTTCAAATAACGGTTATTTTCATTATATAAATTTTGTTGCAACATATGCAAATATCTTTTAGATTTAAAAGATAACCCAAATAAAATAGAAACAACTAAGATAATATTAATATAATTCATTATTTACCCTCCTTTAAGAATTCATTCAATATTAAACAAACTCTATCTAAATTCTCTATATAAGCATAATGAGTACCAGGAAGTGTAATCAATGCTGCATCTATCATTATCTTTTCTAATTCTTTAGCATCACTTAACGGAGCTTCTGTATCATATTCACCCCAAACAAGTAATGTAGGTTCTTCTATTTTTCTAGCATAAGTTGATAAATCTTCATTAACAACATTTACTAAAGTTTGTCTCATTACAGGGCTAGCAGCCTTATAATCACGAGAACCTATATACTTTTTCATAAACTCACCCAAATTATTCATACCAGGTAAAGTTTTTAATTTCTTCAAAAATCTAACATACAAAGGTAATTTTTCTTGTATTCTAATACAAGGACTTCCAAATAGTACTAATTTTTCTATTGGATTATTAGCTGAAAATCTAATTCCTACTCTTCCTCCAAAAGAATGTCCCATAACTATTGGTTTTTTTATTTTTAGTTTTCTTACAAATTCATCTAAAACATCATAATAATCATCAATTGTAAAAGGAACACTTGGTTCACTGCTTTCACCAAATCCAGGAAAATCTAATATTGTTATACGAAATCTATCACTAAATCTATCACCTATAAACTTCATCATTTCAATATTTTGTCCCCAACCATGTAAAAGTAAAATATCACGTCCTTCTCCATATTGAACATAATTAATATCTAATCCTTTAATATTAATCTTCACTATAATCACTCCATAACATATATATTATATCATATTTTTATAATTAGGAATTATATATAATATTTTTTTTACAAAAGTATACAAAAAAATCCACTTAAAAGCAGATTATTTTTGTTCATGAATCTTATCAATTATTTTTTCTATATGTTCACCATATTCTATAGATTCATCATATATAAATTTTAATTCTGGAGTATGACGTATATCAATACGTTCAGATAATTTACCTCTAATAAAATGTGTTGCTTTATTTAATTCATCTGTAATTTCTTTTCTCTTAGACTCATCTAAAACTGTAAAATATATCTTACAAAAACTGAAATCACTTGTTGTATCACATCCAGTAATAGTAACAAATTTTAATCTTTCATCTTTTACTTCAGTCATTAATATCATACTTACTTCTTCTTGTATCATATGATTTAATCTTTCTATTTTGATACTTGCCATATTATCAACTCCTAATATATTTAATTTTATCTTTTAATTTCAACTAGATCATAGATTTCAATAATATCGCCTTCTTTATAATCTTGGCAATTTTCTAAAGTAATACCACAATCCATATCTTTCTTAACTTCTTTTACTTGGTCTTTTTCACGTTGTAATGTATTAACTGCTCCATTATAAACAACTACTCCATCACGAATAATACGTGCTTTTTCATTATTTTTAACTACTCCACTTAAAACATGACATCCAGCTATTAAACCAACTTTAGAGAATTTAAATATTTGACGAATTTCTAAAGTACCTGTTACTTTTTCTTCATATTCTGGATCAAGCATACCTTTCATAGCAGCTTCCATATCCTCTACCACTTTATAAATAATATCATATGTTCTAATTTCAATTCCAAATTGTTTAGCATTATCAACCGCTTTTGGATTAGCTCTTACATTAAAACCAATAATAATTGCATTACTAGCACTAGCTAAAACTACATCACTTTCAGTAATAGCTCCAACTGCACCACGTATAACATTTATTCTTACACCTTCAACATCAATTTTTTCTAAAGAGCTTTTAACTGCTTCTAAACTTCCATGTACATCAGCTTTTAATACTACACTTATTTCCTTAGCACCATCTTTAATTCTACCGAATAACTCATCTAAACTCATACCACTAAAGTTACTATCAGCTTCTTTAGCACGAAGTTTTCTTTCTTCAGCAATACTCTTAGCTTGTTTTTCAGACTCAAAAGCCATAAACTTATCTCCAGCATCTGGAACATCATTAATACCAGTTACTTCTACAGGAGTTGATGGAGTTGCTTCTACTATATTTTGTCCTAAATCATTCTTTAAAGTACGAACCTTTCCAAAAGAAGTACCTACAACTATTGGATCTCCTAAACGAAGAGTACCATTTTGAATTAATAAAGTAGCTACACTACCAACTTTACTATCTTTTCTAGCTTCTACAACTGTACCAGTTGCATAGCGATTAGGATTTGCTTTATATTCTTGCATTTCAGCTACTAATAATATATTTTCTAAAAGTTCATTAATTCCTTCTCCAGATTTAGCAGATATTTTATTAACAACAATATCTCCACCCCATTCTTCTGGAGTTAATCCGTTTTCAACTAAACCAGTCATTACTCTATCAATATTAGCTTCTGGTTTATCAATTTTATTAATTGCAACTATAATAGGAACACCTGCAGCTTTTGCATGATCAATTGCTTCTCTAGTTTGAGGCATAACACCATCATCAGCAGCAACTATAATGATAACTATATCAGTAATAGATGCACCACGTGCTCTCATTTCTGTAAATGCAGCATGTCCTGGAGTATCAATAAATGTAATTAACTTATCATTACATTTAACAGAATAAGCACCAATAGCTTGAGTAATTCCTCCAGCTTCTCCTAATGCTACATTAGTTTTTCTAAGAGCATCAAGTAAAGTAGTTTTACCATGGTCAACATGTCCCATAATTGTAACTACTGGTGGACGTTCTACTAAGTCTTCTTCCCTATCTTCTATTTCAAAATTTTCAAAATTTGAAATATCCGCAGTTTCTTCTTTCTTTAATGTCTTATCATATTCACTAACTAAAACTTCAGCAGTTTCAAAATCCACTGATTGATTAACAGTAGCCATAACTCCAAGTCCCATTAACTTCTTAACTAAGTCAACTGCATTAACTTCTAAAGCTTCAGCTATTTCAGATACAGTCATCCCTTCTTTATATAAAACTACATTTTCATCTTGAACAGCTTCATTAGATTGTAATTTTTCTTTATTCTTATAAATCTTCTTTCTTTCTTTTAAGAAATCATTTTTATTAGAATTAACTTTCTTATTAGCTTTCTTAGTAACTTTCTCAAAATTATTAGAATTATCTAAATCAAACTTAGTATCCATAGCTAATTCTTCTGCTTTATCATATACTTCATCTTCTAATAATTTTTCTCTATACTCATCTATATCTCCTTCAATATAATCTTCTTGATCTTGTAATTCATTATCTAAAAGAATTATATCATCTTCTGCTAAAGTACTATTACCATCTTCATAACTAATTCCTATCTTATCACACAAAGCCATTATTTCTTCTATTGTTTTATCGACATCTAAAGCATAATCTTCTATACTCATCATTCAAGGTCACCTCCGTTTTATTTTTCTATTACTTTTCTTATTTCTTCATAAACATCACTATCTATATCACATTCAAGTCTCTTACCTAAAATATTTGACTTAATTGCTTTTTCTAATACAGATACATCTTTCTTAATATATGCACCTCTACCATTTAATTTTCCACTAATATCAGGTAAAACATTTCCTTCAGGAGTTCTAACAATTCTAAGTAATTCTCCTTTAGGTAATTGTTCTTTTGTAACTACACATGTTCTTAAAGGTATTTTTCTAGTTTTCATAAATATCACCTCTAATATAAATTTTATCTAAAATTAATTCCTGACTCTCTTGCTTGCTCTGTAGTCTTAATATCAATTTTATAATGTGTCAATCTACTAGCAAGTTTAGCATTTTGTCCTTTTTTACCAATTGCAAGTGAGAAATTATCTCCATCTGCAATAACCATTGCTTCTTGTTTTTTAGGATCAGTAATTGCTACTGTTAACTCTTTAGCAGGAGCTAAAGCATTTTCTATAAATACTGCTGGATCACTATCATATCTAACAACATCTAATTTTTCTCCATGTAATTCTTCTATAATACGTGCAATTCTTGAACCTTTTTCACCAATACATGCACCAATTGGATCAATATTACTTCTTTCAGAATAAACAGCCACTTTACTTCTAGCTCCAGCTTCTCTTGCTACACTATATATCATAACTGTACCATCTGAAAGTTCAGGTATTTCAAGTTCAAATAGTCTCTTAACAAAACCATAATGAGTTCTTGAAAGTAATACTAATAAGTTTTTACCATTATTGTCGACTTTAGATACATATACTTTTATTTGAGAACCCATTTCAATCTTTTCTCCTGGTATACAATCTTTTTTAGGTAATATACCATTAGTACGTCCTAAATCAATAAAGTAATTATCAGTATCTTCTAAAGCAACAGTACCAATTAATAATTCATCTTGCTTATCTCCAAAATCTTCCATAATACTATTTCTTTCAGCTTCTCTGATTTTTTGAATAACTACTTGTTTAGCAGTAGATGCTGCTACACGTCCAAAATCTTTAGGTGTAACTTCTTTATCAATTGTATCTCCAACTTCTAAAGTCTTATCAATTTTCTTAGCATCACTTACTTTGATTTCAACATCTGGATTGAAGAAACTTACTTTTTCTTCTGTTTCTTCTCCTTCAACTTCTTCAACTACTTCTTCCTCTTCATCCTCGTCAGTGTAGTTTTCAAATAAATAATCTTCATACTCTTCCTTAGTCATCTTATCATCAGGTACAACTGTTAAATATGAAAATACTTTTATATCTCCAGTATCTCTATCAAATAATACTTTTACATTAGTTTTAGAATTAAAATTTTTCTTATATGCAGAACTTAATGCTAATTCCATAGCATCATAAACTACTTCTTTATCAATATTTTTTTCTTTTACTATATTATCAAGTGCTTTTAAAAACTCTTTACCATTCATAATTATTCTTCTCCCTTCTCCTTAGAAAATATATCAACTTCATAAATATTTTCTCCTACTAGATCACTACTATCTAGTAATTTATTAATAATTCTAGAAGCTTCTGTTACTTTATTTAAATCAATAACTTCACTACTATCTAAAACTATGTTAAGTATATCCTTTCCTTCTTCAGTAGATACATATGCATCATCTACAAAAACATTTAAGTCTTTAATATCTTGCTCTACAAGTGCAATAACCTTATCTTTCACACTACACCTCCTATAAAAATAAGAGAGTGGGCTTGCTTCTCCCACTCCTTTCTGCTCATATTATAACACATTTTTTGTAAATTACAAATAATATCTTTAATTTTACCAAAAATTATGTTAATCTTTAGGAGGTGATAATATGAAAAATTTAAAAAAATATATAAACTTAAAAAATTTAATAGTACTATTTATTACTTTTACACTATTTTATACTAGTGCATATTTAAGATTAATTCCAATAAAATTATTAAACTTAGATTATAATAAAACTTCAACAAGAATTATACTAACAGCTTTTTCAGATACAATTCTTTTAATTACATTATTATTAATATATAGAAAAGAATTATTAGTAGAGTTTAAAAAATTTAAATCTAAACTTATTAATAATCTAGATATTGGTATTAAATGCTGGATAGTTGGATTATTTATAATGATGGTATCAAATATATTTTTAAATATAATCTTTAAAGTGGGCGGAGCTAATAACGAAAAATATGTTCAAGAAATGATTAAATCTCTTCCTTGGTTAATGCTAATAACAGCTGGATTTATCGCTCCTATAATTGAAGAACTAGTTTTTAGAAAAGGATTTAGAAATGCTTTTACAAATAAATATTTATTTATAATCTTATCAGGATTAATATTTGGATCACTTCATATAATATCTAGTAATAATCCACTACAAATATTATATTTAATACCATATAGTTCACTTGGTATTGCATTTGCAATCAGTTATGAAAAAACTGATACAATATTTACACCAATTACTCTACATATACTACACAACACAATACTAACAACTTTATCTATAATGGTACAATAAAAAGAGGTTATTCACCTCTTTTAATTTGCATATCTGTATAAGTTAAAGCTATTATCATAATACCTTGTAAGAATAAAGTAGTAAAATATCCTACCCAGTAAGTATCTAAAGCTATAGTGTTAATATAGAATAATGAATAAAATAAATAATTAACTACTAAAGCAAATATATAATTTAAATATATTAATATAAAATTAGGTTTAGTATTATCAAGCAAAAATTGATATATAGTTAAATTAACATATTGACTAACTAAATATCCACAAAAGTCACCTGCTACATTATAAAAATCAAATCCCCTACCTGTAATTATATTCATAAATGCAACAAATATAACCATAGAAAGCCCAGATATAGATATAGCCATAATCGCTTTTTTATATCCTTTTTTCTTTGCAATATAATTAGTTAAAAAATACATAACAGGTAATAAGAATATTGCATAAGTTAAACCAAACTCTCCTAAAGAAAAAGTATAATTTTTTAAAGATTGACCAAGAATTACAATAGCTGACAATAATAATATATATATCCAACTATCTTCATATACTTCTTTCTTTTCAACAACAGTCTTTTTACTACTAGTACTATGTTTCTTTAAAACATTTTTATTACTAGTTTTAACTTTTTTCTTTTCTTCCATAATCTCACCCTTCTTATTATCTAAATAATAACACACTTTTTTTAAATTTAGAAGTAAAAAATTAAATATTATAAACAAATAATAGGAAAATATATTTTTTTCAATATAATATATTATGAGAACAATATATAAACGGAGGAAAAATGAAAAAAACTATGGCTATCAAAATGAAATTGATGAATTCAACAATTCTATAAACAAGACAAAAATAATAATTGATATGACCGATAGATTTATAATTAGAGGTAAAAATTCTGATTATGACATTGAGGCATTAGTATGTGAAACCATAGATAATTATGTATGGATTAAAAAATATGATCTATATGATTTAATATTATCAAGAAGATGTCAAGACTATACATCACCACATATAGCATGCCTTACAATCGGACCTAAAAAAAGAAACTTAGATAAAACATCAAAAAATGATAAAGACAGATATATAGTATGTATTAGATGGAATTTTATTAGAGAAAACATAACTGAATATAAAAAAGCGTCAAGAGTTGTGACGGGGAATCCTTTAAACAAATAAAAACCCAGTACAAGACTGAGTATATTTCTATGGAGCGGATGAGGGAAATCGAATCCCCGTCACAACCTTGGCAAGGTCATATTCTAACCACTAAACTACATCCGCATATAAATCAATTCCATATTAATTTTACCATACTTAAAAATATAATCAAGCACTTTTAATAACTTTAAAATACTAATTGCTTATAAAAAAATAATATGGTAATCTTATAAAGGAGGTAAAATTATGAAGAAAAAATTATTTATTGCATTACTAATATGCATCGCAACAATCGGATTAACTGGTTGTAACAGTACATCAACTAAAAAAGATGGAAACAAAAAATCTACTAAAGGAACTACTATATCAATAAAAGATAATAGTGCTTATTTCGTTAAGATTAGTGGAAAGAAATTTAACGCTGGAGAAAAAATATCAACTATATCTAAAGCAAAATTAAAACAAAAAGATAGTGATTTAGATTTAACAATCCCATCTAATAGATATTTATCAGCTTATACAGTAGTAAATTCTAGTAATCAAGAAGTATGTGAATTTATCCCACTAAATGTAAGTGATAAAACTATTACTGTAAAAGATGCTGTTATTGGTGGATTCGAAGTTGGTGAAAACAACTATAGTAAAATTAAAGAAGAAACACTTGCTTTAAATATTGAAGTTGTAGGAGGAATTAAATTAGGTTCTACTTATGATGATATTAAAAACGTTCTTGGAAAAGAAGATTTTAAACATGAAACTGCAGCAGATCCAACATTTAATATGCCAGCATTTACAACTTATAAATATTCATATGGATATAAAGGATATGAATTTATAGTTGATGACTCTGGTAAAGTTTCTCAAATACATTGGAATAATTATGATTTTGATGAATAAAAGTTTTCTAAAGTAGAAAACTTTTTTATTACAAAAAAAGAACTCATTAATTGAGTTCTTTTAATTTTATATTGGAGGGGCCTGACGGATTTGAACCGACGATCAGGGTGTTGCAGACCCACGCCTTACCACTTGGCTAAAGCCCCATAACACAATAAGTATATCAGATAAAATATAAAATATCAATAAAATATATTAAAAAAAAGAAGAAGTTATTACTTCTTCATAAGATCATAAACATTTAAATAATTATATCTTAATTCATTATCCACAACTATTTCCTTTAGACCATTTATATCATTATAATTATAAATTATATTATCTGATATAAATGAAACATTACCATCACGAACTTTCAATTCTTTGATACCATTCACCTTAAATAAAAGTATAGGATGCCTATATTCATTATTAATGATCTCATAAACTTCATCTGAATCATTAATATAATAATAACTATAGCTACCTTTATAAAGAGTAACATCACCATATAATTTAGTTATAGATTTGTTATTAACAGTATAATCAAAATAATTATCTTTATTGGCTCTAATTACTTCAAATTTAGAATTGGTTAATTTTTTATAACCAAGTCCTCTATCCCCTACTTTTTTTATTTTTTTACTAACAAAATCAATACTATATTGTTTTCTACTATCATTATCAGTAACATATAATTTATTATTATACACACCATTAATATAAGTATTTATAGATAAAGGTTTCTTAAGTTTAAATAAACTCTTTTTATTAGTAATCAAATTATATAAAATTAGACTACTATACTCATGATTACTATTTAATCTTTGATTAAAAGTAACATAATAATCACCAACTATCATAGATAAATCATTTTCATATTTATCATGGAGAGAAAATTTAACTTTTCGTACTCCATTACTATCAATAATATTAATTCCCTTATAATACCAAACAGTATAAATATAATCATCTACAATATTATCTTTATAAACTGTAATAAAATCACTTTTAACACTAGAACTACTCTTATCACTATAAGAAATACTATATCCATCACTATCTAATTTAGAAATAATACTATCTATATCTTTATTACTTATTTGTTTTAAATAAGAAACACTTACTTGACTATCACTATATAAACAATATAAATCAGAATATTTATTATCTAAATAAATTGGATAAATACATTTTAATTTATTCTTCTTATAATATTTTATATCTTTAATAATTTGCCTCTTCTTATAAAAATTATAATTATAAGAAAATACATATCTATTTTTTTTATTCTTAATAGTAAACGAATAAACATTATTCTTACCAGTCTTATTAAATTTTTCAAAAACATCATATTTATTTACTACATAATTACTACTAAAACTATTAACAAATATAAAAATATAAAACTTATACAAAACACAACAAATTATTAAAAATAATATAAATTTAAATATTTTTTTCATAAACACCACCACTGTATTATATAGTTTTATTATTATCTACAGTATAATCAGTATTAATATCTTTTAACATTTCATCTAAAGCAGAAGTATCAGTATCAAATTTATTTTCCTCATTCATATAAACTTCTTCATTACCACTACTATCAATTTTATATCTTTTAGGGAATTGCATTTCATGAGCTTCCTTATTATCTAAAATAACCTTAGGTAACATTTTTCTAATTTCCTCTTCACTAAAACCATATGCATTCTTATAAACATTACTAACGGCTGCAAAAATAGTTTCTGAAGATATCTTTTTATTAACATGTTCAACAATATAATGTCCTAAATATTCAAATACACTATTTAATTGTTCACTATCAAGCACAGTAGATATTCTTCCAAAACTATCCACTTTAAGATTATACTCTGAAATGATTTTATTATAAAAACCACTATCAACACATTTTATAATATCAATTATATCTATAAGTAAATCTCTTTTAGTTGGTAAATTTTTATTATACCTAGACACAGGTCTTTCTAAATTAAAATTTAACTTCTCATAATACTCATCCATATTAGAAACATTAAAAACTTCACGAGGACCAAAAATACGTAAATATCTTTTTGCATCCGATACCTCATTATCAGTCATAACCATATGATTATATAAATCAGTATTAAGTACATTATCCCAAGTTGGATCAGACTGATATAAACCATCTATACCATATTTAGGATCTACTATATGAACATACCTTCTAGCATGACCAGCATACTCTGCAGAAATATCTTCAGCCTCTATTTCTTTTGTATGATCTTCTACATTATCATATGATACATCAACAGATACACTTAAATCTTTACTTTCTATTCCAGCCTTAATTAATAAATCACCTAAAAGATTAGAAAATCCAACACAAACCATATAATCATTATATAAAATATCATATAAATGACGAGATTTAAATAAATCATCATCTTTTACTTCATTATATTTTTTAAATTGTTTAACAATATTATAAATATAAATATACTTTTCAAAAGGAGATAAATTCATACACGGTTCTATCATCTCATATAGTAATTTTTCTGATTTCTTATAAAGTTCAAATGGAGCACATTCAGTGCCATAAGCTACTTCCAAATTAGGATAATCATAATTTTTATCCAAATTATCTTTATTAAACTTATCCTTATCTTTAACTTCAATTACTACCTTATTATACTTACCTACACTCTTTAAACAGTTTAATATTCTATTATAGTCAGCTCCCTGTTTAATTTTAACTATTGATTCACTGTTTAAATATTTCAAATAACCTACTTCATCATCTTTTATCTCATCAATATAGATATTTCTACCTGAAATAAGATCTTTATAACGATTAATACCAATTAAACATTTTTGACTATTATAACCAATTAATGGATCAAAATTATCGTTTAAACTTTCAGACACACCTGTAGTATGAACTTCCTTAATATTAGAATTCTTAAACTTATGATAAGCATCTTCATCTAATATATAACCAGCTTCTATTTTATTATATCTACATAATGAAACATCTTCCAAATTTCTATTAGAACATAATCCTTCTATTACTTTATCAGTTATTAAAGCTTGACTATTAATAGATATTTCATTATTTAAAGTACATGACACAATATTTTCTACTAATTTATCAACCACTTCATTATTTTCTAAATACCACTTAGTATTAATACATAATGAATAACCTTTATCAAAAGAAAACATTCCTTGTCTAAGAATAAGTGGATGATCTGAATCTGTTATTTCTCTAACCAATTTATTTTCATCATCACCTAAAACATCACTATCACAAAAATAAATATCTGTAATATTCTCTTGCATTAAACTATCTAATTTTTCTAAATCAACAAATTTATAACTATCAGGAAAATCCAAATAATCTTTCGTATAAATAACTCTACCCATATTATCACTACCCTATAAAAATTATATCATGCAATGCAAATAAAAAATAGACCCTAGTCTATTTTTCTTCTTTATTATGAGCCATATATCTTCTTTTTTCTCTCATCATATATGATGTAATTTCTGTTTCTATTTCAGGAAGAGCATCTTTAGATATATTAGATAATGTAACAAACTCTTTAACAGTATCAATATATACTTTACCCCAAATAATACCACCAACTACTTTTAAATCATTAAACATATCAGGAGTAATAGCATCTAAATAATAACCAAATACAACTCTTTTTCTTCCTATTAAAATTCTTCTATTAGTTAAAGTAACTACTGCAGATGAAATAATATTAAAAGGATTATCATTTTTTTGAGCAATAAAAGCATATAATACTTTTTCTCCAGGATTTAAATGTTTCTCTACAACTCTAGAATTTTTCTTTAATCTCCACCCTATAGTAAATGGATGTCTAGCCTTAAATTCTAAAACTTGTTCATAAACTGATTTCATAAAACCAACTCCAATTAAAAGATTTAATAATTACTAAAAGTATAGCATAAATACATCTAAATTACTATATATTTTCTCTTCTATTTAAATTAATATTTCGATTAAGGTTTCTATTATTCTTTATTTTTTCATTAACAATTCTATTATTTAATCGATTATTAAATTTAAAATTACTTTTCTGATATACTTTTTCTTCTTTAATAGGTTCTAAATCATCAAATAAATCAAAATAATCTTTCTCATCAGTATCTAGTAGGCTCTTAATATAATCATTACCTACTAAAATAGGATTTTCTTCTATAAAATCATTCATAATTAAATATCTATCATCAACAGGATCTAATACCCTAATAATATTATCTAAAAAGTGAAATTCATTTTCTATTTGAACATAACTAATCCCTTTTTTTATTAAGTGTCTAACTAAATTCTCAATAAATAATTCTTTTTCTCCTACAATAATATATTTAACTCTTCCCATACTATTTTCTCTTTTCTAAATATTCTTCATAAGGAATAGCCCTATCTATAATTTTACCATCACTTGTAATTTCTATTACCCTATTCGCTACTGTACTATTTAACTCATAATCACGTGTAGTAAATATTACTTCTCCCTTAAAATTAACTAATCCCTTATTTAAAGATGTAATGCTTTCAAGATCTAAATGGTTAGTAGGTTCATCTAATATTAAGAAATTAGGTTCTTCTAACATTATTTTAGATAACATACAACGAGCTTTCTCTCCTCCTGATAAAACATTAACTTTCTTAAATACATCTTCTCCTGAAAATAACATTCTACCTAAGAAACCTCTAAGTACAGTTTCATCATCTATATCATAATATTGTCCTATCCACTCCATAATATTCTTTTCTGTATTAAAGTACTCAGTATTATCTTGTGGTAAATACCCATAATTAATAGTCTTACCCCATTCAATAGTACCCTTATCATATTTCTCTTTACCAGTTAAAATATTAAATAAAGTAGTTTTAACCATATCATCCTCAGCTATAATCGCAATCTTATCACCTTTAAGTAAACTAAATGAAACTTTATCTAATATCTTTTTGCCATCTACTTCTTTAGTTAAATTTTCTACTTTTAATATTTCTTTACCAGATTCTTTTTCTATTTTAAAATCAATATATGGATATTTTCTAGAAGATGGAACTATTTCATCTAATTGAATCTTTTCTAACATTTTTTTACGAGAAGTAGCTTGTTTACTCTTAGATGCATTAGCACTAAATCTAGCAATGAAAGATTGTAACTCTTTAATCTTATCTTCTTTTTTCTTATTAGATTCTCTCATTTGTCTTTGTAATAACTCACTAGACTCATACCAGAAATCATAGTTACCTACATATAATTTAATTTTACCATAATCAATATCCGCGATATGTGTACAAACATTATTTAAGAAATGTCTATCATGAGAAACTATAATTACTGTATTATTAAAATTAATTAAAAATTCTTCTAACCATTTAATAGCTTCTATATCCAAACTGTTTGTAGGTTCATCTAAAAGTAAGATATCAGGGTTACCAAATAAAGCTTGAGCAAGTAATACTTTAACACGAAGTTTAACAGGTAATTCTTTCATCTTCATATAATGATAACTAACATCAACACCTAAATTATTAAGAAGAGTTGCTGCATCACTTTCTGCATTCCATCCATCTAATTCTAAGAACTCAGCTTCTAAGTTAGCTAATTTCATACCGTCTTCTTCAGTAAAATCTGTTTGACTATATAACTTATCCTTTTCGGCCATAATACCATATAATTTTTCATTACCCATAATCACTACATTAATAACAGTATCTTCTTCATACTCGTAATGATCTTGTCTTAAGAAAGATAATCTTTCACCTTTAGACATAGTAACTTCTCCAGTAGTAGTTTCAATTTCTCCTGATAAAACTTTTAAGAAAGTACTCTTACCACTACCATTCGCACCAATAAGTCCATAACAATTTCCTTCTGTAAATTTAATATTAACATCTTCAAATAAAGTTCTCTTTCCAAATTTTAAACTAACATTATTTACTTGAATCATTCTATCACCCCAAAGCCCCTTTATTTTATCAAAAATAATAAAAAAAGACAAGTTTATAAAACTTAATCTTCTTAATCAATATAAAACTCTTCTAATATATTCATATCATTACTTACTTCTTCAATTAAATTATTATTATATTTTTTATCCAATAAATCAAATTTGGAAACAAATTCATCATAACTAAAAGTAAATAAATCTAAATAATCATCTAATAATTCCCCAATATAACTACAATTTTTACTACTTAAAAAATCTATTATCTTATTCATATTATCTTTATCTATATTTTTTAATACATCACTTTCATACTTTGTAAAATCCATTATCTGCTTTTCCCCTTCTTCTCTAACTTTTCTAAATCTATTCCATATTTTTTCTTTAATTTACCTTTTTCACAACTAAGTATAGGATTTAATATTTTATCACCAGTCTTAGTATGCTCTACTATTAATGATAAATCATTATCTATAATATAATCTAATAATAATTCTAAAGTAGTAGTTTTATGTCTTAACATCTTATTTGTTACATACTTGTCTACACCGTACTTCTTAAGTAACTCAATACCATTTTCTATATTAGATAAAGATATAGAAAATATTGAAGGAACTAATAAATGTTTATATTTATCATCTTGTAGATACGGTGAATATAATTTGTTTTTAATATTTTCATAACTACTTTTCCATATATTAGAGGTTAATAAATAACTATATTTTGGATCATTCCATTCTTCCATACCTAATATATTAACAACATCCTCATAATTACTTTTCCATATAGTTGGTGTTAATAACTTTTTAAACCTTGGATTCTCCCACTCTTTCATCTTTAGTATTTTATCTATATTATCATAAGTACTTTCCCATATAGATGAAGTAACTAACTTTTTAAATTTTGGATCAGTTAACTCTTTTATTTCTAAAATTTTTTTTACTTCATTATAACCACTATGCCAAATAGTTGATGTAAGTAAATGACTATACCTAGGATCATTCCATTCTTCCATAGATAGTATATTACGTATTTCATTATAATAACTTTGCCATATAGATGGAGTTAATAATTTTTTATACTTAGGATTTTTCCATTCAGGCATATTAAGTATTTTTCTTATTTCATTAACATTAGTTTTAAATACATTAGAAGTTAATAAGCAACTATATTTTGGATCATCCCACTCTTCCATTTCAATTATATTTTTTATAGTATTATAATCTTTAACCTTCAAAATATTGCAATATAAACGTTCTTTTCCATACTCTTTCAATAATCTCTTTATTTTCAATAACTCTTCATTATTCACACTAACACTCCTACTACATCATTTTTGGTTTATCATAAATATCTGTTATTTTCTTTACTAAGTTTTTATGAATTACTTCATTACTTATAATAGCTCCATCAATATCTTCATCATATCTTTGATCTTCTCCATGAAAATTACTAACTATTCCTCCTGCTTCTTCAACAATTAGTTTAGAAGCGGCAATATCGCAATGGCCATGAGAAGTACCAGGAAATACTTCTGCACTTATTTTTCCACTAGCTACTGCCATAGCAGCATGAGCAACACTACCTATTTGACATATCTTAGCATCACTTCTTATTTCCCTTACTAAATCTAAAGTATCATATTTCGCATTATTCCACATTGAGTAATCAACACTACAACCTAAATCTCCTAAGTCTAAAGAATTAACTTGTAACTTTTTACCATTACAATATGCACCTTGACCTTTAATAGCTGTATACATATCATCTAAAAAAGGATCATAAACAACACCAACTACTACTTCACCATCTACAACTAAAGCAAGTGAAAACACTGATACTGGAATACCTCTAGTATACATAGAAGTTCCATCAACAGGATCACATACCCATACAAAGTTACTATCAACTATATATTTTTCTTCTTCTCCATCAACACTATGCTTAGGATAATTCTTTTTAACCTCATTAATTAAATAATTATTAATAGTTTTATCAACATAAGTAACTGGAGTCCTATCTTCCTTAAATTCTATACCATTTTCTTTTTTAAAATATTCTCTCATTAACTCTCCAGCATACTTAGCAATACCAATTGCAAAACTTAAATATTCTTCCATACTCTCTCACTTCTTTCTATAACTAACATTATATCACATAAACTAATTAAATTCATTTGCTCTGACATTTATACTCTCTTCTAATCCACTCCAATAATAAACTAACAATATAATTAACTTCATTATCAGTTAAACATCTTCCTTTAGGAATATGATGCCACTTTTCCAAACACCCCCTACAACAACATCCACAAGCATGTTGTGCAATAAATACAGGATGATTTTTAGTTGGAGTTTGCTTTCCATCATTAATAGGATTAGCTGGAGCTAATTTATCATTAATAAAACTATAAGCATGCTCTTCTATCTTTCTAAATCCAACCCTATCAATATAATCAATCATATATTTTCGTAAATGAAAATTACTTCTAAACTTAGATTTAGAAAGTTCAAACAATTTATTATTAATTATTTCTACACGTCTATCCATAATAACACCTTTATTAATATTAAAAATATTATAACATATGATATAATAATAAATGAAAAAGAGGTTAAAAATGAAAATAGATAAGATTAAAAAACAATTATTTGCTCATCGTGGTATTCATAATAACATCGATATACCAGAAAATTCTATTCCGGCATTTAAAAAAGCAATATCAAAAAATATTCCAATAGAGTTAGATATTCATATATTAAAAGATAATACTCTAGTAGTATTCCATGATGATAATTTAAAAAGAATGACTAAGATAGATAAAAATATCAGAGATTATACTTATCCAGAATTAGAAAAAATCACTCTATTAAATACTAAATATAAAATACCAACTCTAAAAGAAGTATTAAAATTAGTAGATGGTAAAGTATTATTACTAATAGAATTAAAAAATGATCATAGAGTAAACACAATGTGTGAAGAACTATGTAAACAGTTAGATAATTATAAAGGAGAATTTATAATTCAATCATTCTATCCAAATATTATTAACTGGTTTAAGAAAAATAAACCAGAATATATAAGAGGATTATTAATAATGAAAAATTATAAAAATAAGTTTGTACGACTTTTATTTAAAACTAATATACTAATAAATTACTGTTCTCCTGACTTTTTATCAGTATCCAAAAAATTATTAGAAACTCCAAGAATAAAAAAAATAAGAAGTAAAGGTACTCCAATACTTACTTGGACAATAAAAGATAAAAAAGAAATATCTAAATTAAAAGATGAAGCTGATTCTTTAATAAGTAATACAATATAAAAAGGATATTAAATATCCTTTTTTATTACATAAATTTCTTATATACATATAATCCTGTAACCGCTAAAGCTGCAATTATGATTAGTACTAAGAATATCTTTACTACTAATGGCATACTAGCATCAGAAAATTCATCATCCATTTCAAAGTCTTTACCAGATAAATCCATACTTCTAGTATAAAAATCACTATCAGCATTTTTCATAATATCATCATCTGTTTTTTCTTCTTCTTTTATTTGACTAACTTTATCTAATTGATCTTTATCAAGTATTTCTTTAGATAAAGATAATTTTTCTTCTATTTCATCATCTTCATCAGAATCATCTTCTACTTTATCCATAACACTAGTAGCCATTAAATCAGAAAGTAAATCTACACCTGCTTCCTTAGATAATTCACCAGCTAATGTTTTAGAAGTAATTGTATCTATTAAATCCCTTAATTCATCTTCATCAGGACGTGCTCTCTCAGTCTTCTCTTTACGATATTTTTCTAACTCCTTAGGATTAAGACTAGCTAAAATATTATAATTAGTATTCTTTAATTTTCTCTTAGCTTCCAATTCATCTTTTTCTATTCTATTTTCTTTAGCTTCTTTTAATACACTATTAATATCGTATACTCTATTTTCATGATCTTGATATAAATAATTAAATTCATCTAATTCTTTTTTAACTTTTGGAGTAGATATCATTTCATCATACTCTCTCATACGTTGATAACCTTGTCTTGTATGATAATTTTGTCTAGCTTCACCTATATCAAATACATTGGCATTAGTAACATCAGTAAAATTAGTATATTTTGTGTTACTACCAATATTCTTATATAATTCTTGATTTTTATTAGATCTAGTATATTTCTTATCTTGTTCTTCATTGTAGTAACGATCCATTCTACTTCTCATACTATTCACCTTCTTATTATAATTTTACCATATTATACATAAAATATGAAAGATAAAGAAATAATTCTTTACGTAAAGAGTAAACTTTTGTATAATTAATTTGTAAAGGAGAGTTATAAAATGAAAGTAAAAGTTAATCAAGATGCATGCATCGGTTGTGGAGCATGTGCAGCTATCTGTGAAGATGTATTTGAACTTAATGATGAAGGATTATCAACAGTTAAAAATGAAGAAGTTGCTGAAGATAAAGAACAAGAAGTAAGAGATGCTATCGATTCTTGTCCTACAGCTGCTATTGAAGAAGTAACAGAATAAAAAAAAGAGAATTACTTCTCTTTTTTATTTTGCTAAACTATATACTTTTGCTACTTCCTTAGTAGTAAGTTTTCTATACTCACCTGACTTTAACTTATCTAAGGTAAAGAAAGCAACTCTTTCTCTTTTTAATTTTTCTACAGAATAACCTACTTCACTAAACATCTTTTTAACTTGATGATTCTTACCTTCATGAATAATTATTTGTACAATACATGTATTACTACTAGGATCTACTTTTCTAAGTTTAACCCTACTAGGAATAACTTTAACGCCATCAATAACTACTCCATCTTTTAACTTATTAATAGCTTCTCCAGTAATAATACCTTCAAGCTTTGCCATATATACTTTTTCAACCTTATTCTTAGGATGCATTAATATATTAGCAAATTCTCCATCATTAGTTAATATTAATACTCCAGTTGTATCATAATCAAGTCTTCCTACTGGATATATTCTAGCATCTGTATCAATTAAATCAATAACAGTTCTTCTATTCTTATCATCACTTGTAGTAGTAACAACTCCTCTTGGTTTATTTAATAAATAATATTCTTTTTCTTCTTTTGAAATAAGTACTCCATTTACTTCTATTTCATCACTACTAGATACTTTAGTTCCTAATTCTTTAATAATAATTCCATTAACTCTTACTTTTCCATTAACTATTAATTCTTCTGCTTTTCTACGAGAAGTAACACCACTAGCAGCGATAACTTTTTGAAGTCTTTCCATAATATCCCCTCACTAACAACTGTATTATATCATTATTTATTAATTTTGTAACTAAATAATTAATTATTCATAATATAAAACAAAGGGGTGAATGTTGATGTATTCTCACAGTTATAATATACCTAATAATAATTTATACAGAACTGATAACAGTTTTACAACATATGATTATCCATACACAAATAATGATGAAAGATTTTTCTTAGCACCATTTTTAGTAGGAGGTCTAGCTGGTACAGCACTAGGATATGGAATTGCCAATAACAATCAAATAAATAATGGTGGATGCTGTATGCCATACTACCAACCATATTACCAACCAATATACCAAGTTCCATATGGAGTAAGTACAAATAACTATTACTATTAAAAGTCTTAGGACTTTTTTTAGTTCACAGGAAGTTTTATTAATACAGTAGTACCCTTACCTAACTTAGATTTATATAAAATACTACCACCATGCAATTTAATAATCTCCTTAGATAATGCCACACCAAGACCTGTACCATTATCTTTAGTAGTATAGAATATATCACACATTCGAGATAAAGTTAAAGAATCCATTCCTATACCCGTATCCCTAATACGAATACTAATATGGTTCTTATAAACCTTAACGTCTAACTTTAAAAACAATTTCTCATTATCCTTTTTAGCTTCAATAGAATTCTTTAAAATATTAATTAAAACTTGTTTAAATCGATTATAGTCAACATCTATATAAATCTCTTCATCATATCTAAACTCTACATCAACATCTTTTTTCTTAAATAAAGGATTTAAAGTATTATATATTTCTTCTAATAAAATGCTTAGATCAACAAAATCTTTTTCTATTTTTAACTTACCATAATCAGAAAAATCATTAATAATAAGCAATGTTCTATTTAATTCACTACTAATAATATTAAAATATTTTTCTACCCTCTTTATATCTTTATAATTCATCATTTCCAAATACCCCCTACAAACAGCTATAGGATTTTTTATTTCATGAGTAAGTTTAAATAAAGCTAACTTTAATTCTTTCTCTTTATCTAACTCCATCTTAACATTCTTAACTTCTACAAAACTATCTGCTTTTATAATTAAATTTAATATAAGATAAGTAATTATAATAAAAGATATTATTAATAATATAAAATAAAGAAAACTAAATACATTATTATAATTTAAATTAAGTAATAATATAGATTCAATCGATACTATAAAACACTTAATACTAATAAACACATCCATAAATCTATTATTATTTTTAATAATTTTAAATAAACCGTAATATACTAAATATTCAAATACAAAATAAAAAACACTAATAGATAAAACTTTACTTATATAAAAAGAGATAATAATTGAAAGAAGTATAATAGTACTATCTCTATTCTTTAAATAAGAAACTAATAATGGAATATTTATCATAAATATTAATACAACACTACTATCTAAATATTTAATAACTAATATTAAAGAAGAAAATAATACAAAATCTAAATATATATTCTTTTCTTTTTTATAGAAAGTATTTAAATATGATATATAAATAGTATAAATAGTAAGCGGAAATAAAGTAAGTATAGTTCCAAGTATAAGTTCATTAATTATATACATAAAATCACCTATACTCATATTACATATACTCTTTGTCGAATATTGTCTTATTTTGTAGAATTTTATCTAAAAAGAAAAAATAATGACATACTCATTATTTTAACTCATCAATATATTTCTTTAATTGTTTAGATCCTGGACCTAATATTATTTTTAATTGATTATCAATTTCTACTATTCCTTTAGCTCCAAGTTTTTGTATTCCTTCTTTATTAGCTTTACTAACATCTTTTAAAGTTACCTTAAATCTAGATAAATTAATTTCTGTATCAATAATATTATCTTTACCTCCAAGTAACTCAACTAATTTATTAAAATTAATTTTTGCTTCTTTCTTATTTGCTTTTAAGATTGCTAATAAAACTATTAATAGTACAACTATTATTATAAAATATTCCATTCTTATCACCAATACAATTATACTATATAATAAAAAAAAAAGAAAGATTATAATCTTTCAATTTCTTCAGTAACATTAACACTAGTATTTTTGGACTCTTCTATTCCACTAACAGTAGATAAAGAATTAAAAGAACCAAGATCATCTATTTCAATACCCTCATAAGCTTCATCTATATCTGTTGCTAATTGAGTTCTGAATTTCTTTCCTTCATCATCTTCATATCCAATGAAAATAACATCTTCAATTTTATCTTCATCAAATAAATACATTTCTTCTAAATCATCATAACCTTCTGGATATGCACACCCACAATAATCATAAATATCATTAATGTCCTCATCATCAGTAACAAAATAACCATTTATCATTACTTTTTGTCCTTCAGTTAATCTTACAATTGAACCAATAGGTAAATAATCTACAGACATTTTAAAATCCATTTATAACTCTCCCTTCTATTCTAATTCTTGATCAAAATCATCATCAAAATCATCTTCTATTTTTATGTCATCTACATCATCTAAATTTAAATTATTAGTATTTCCACCCGCTTTATACTTATCTACAGGTTCATCATTTTTCTTAGCTGAATATGAATAATCATCGTCATCATCATCATCCTCATCATATTCATCCACTGAATAATTATCTTTATCTTTATTCTTAATATATCTAACACCTGCAACAGTTGCAGCTCCTGCAGCAGCTACACCAAGTACACCTGGAATTATACTTCCACCACTTGATTTAGAACTACTTGAACTTGTTGTTGTAGTTGTACTATCATCAATTACAACAGTACTATCATCTTCTACACTAGGAGTTTCAACTTCAGCAGTTTCAGGTTCAACACTAACACTAGTATCAGCACTAGATTCACTAGGACCAACAGAAACATTTGATTCAGTTGAACTTGATGAATTATCTGCAACAACAGAACCAGAAGAGCTATTATCATTTTGAACTTCCATAGGATCTGGATAACTTTGACTACTACTAGTATTATTAGAACTAGAAGTTGGTTGTTCCACAACTGCTTCACTAGTAGAAGTAGTTTGTTTCTTCATATCCTCTATTTGATTACTTAAATTTTCTATTTGTTGATTTTTATCAGCAATAGTTGCTTCATATTCTTTTTGAGCAGCAGCATTTTGAGCATTTTCCTTAGTTAAATCAGCTTTTAAATCACTTATTTTCTTATCATAAGAATCTTTCAATTCGCTTATATCTTTCATTCTTTGAGCCTGTTGATGTTGTTTAACAGCAACAGTAGTAGCTGAAGCCTCAGTAAGTTGTTTTTTTAATTCCTTATTCTGTTTTTTCAACTTCTTAATTTGCTTTTGTTGTTTCTTAGTAGACTTATCCAACTTAGAAATATTCTTTTTAGCTGAACTAGTCTTTTTAGCGGTAGATTTTTTTACATCATTAGATTTAGTTTCAGTACTAGAATCTTTCTTACCACCTTTACCACTGTCAGAACCGTTATTGCCTTTGTTTCCATCACCATTACCACCAGAATCGCCCTTGCCATCAGATTGATTCCAATTCTTACTATCTTTAAATTTTTTTGCTGCAACAGTCATGTTATGTAATCGTGCCATATCCTTATTGAAACTAGCTTCATTTACTTTATCATAGTCATTGAAAATTTTAGCATTTTTCTCATACTTAGGATATAAAGCAAGTAATTGTGCATAATACTTATCAGCTTCAGCTTTTGTTTTAGCATTTGTAATTTTCTGATATAAAGATTCAGCCTTGTTTCTAATTTTAACAATTTTATTATATGCTTTTCTAGCTTTTTCTAATTTTGTCTTACTTTTCTGTTTAGTAACTTTCTTCTTCTTTTTACTCTTAGGATTTCTAGTCCAAACATCTTTTACTATTTCTCCACCTGTTGTTATATAATGATATTGCCCATCACCCGTAGGTTCACCAACTTGTTCAGTATAAAAAGGTGCTTGCACATATTCATGAGTATAATCATCTTTTGAGAAATTTTTAGCTTCTTGAAGTGCATTCTTTAATTCAGCAATATTTTTCTGATATCTATCCGCTTGAGTATCAAATCGTTTACATATACTTTGAAGTTCACTAACATAAACACTTTTATTAGGTGAAGAAGAAGCTTCTAGATTAGAAATAATATCTTTTAGGTAATCACCAGACAATAATGAAGTTTCACTTGGTTTTTCCAACTCTACAATTGCTTGTTCTACTTCTAATACATTTAATTTTAATATAGCCATATGTACATCCTCCTATAAATATTAAAAAAGTTAATTAACAATCCAAATTCCATTTCTTCTACACCAGTTACTATATGTAACAGAAGAAACATCAACTGAGTCAGCTTCAGCATTTATCTTATCTGCAACTGCTCTAAGATCTGCAGCAATTGCTGAGATTTTTTGTTCTCTTTTAATAAGACGATCTTCCATACTACCTTTTTTATTTTCAGTATCATAATATTCAGTAGTACAATGTACTCTAGCTCTTCGTATATTAGGTATATACCCTTCAAAATGTGCTGCTAAATTTTTTATATGCTTAGCCTGTGTTTTTAAATTATTCTTTAATCTACACTTTTCTTCATCAGCATAATTTATTTCTCCAAACATAATATCAACCCTTTCTACTAATATGTATAGTAAATAGAAAAAAACTAATGCTTTTTCCATTTACTATACATTGCATTATAAAATGCAACGTAATTATTATCCTTCAGTACTATATTTTTCTGCTTCAGCAACAGCAGTTTGTAAGTTACTAGCACTTAATTTCATTTCTTCCATTGCAGCTGGAATTGAACTATTATAATATTTTTCCCAATTATCTCTTAATGATTCAGACCATTTAGTTTGAATATTTTCAGGAATATGTTTTTTGATACTTGCTTCTAAAGTTGCCATATCTTCAGTAATAGTATTGATGATATTTAAAATTTGAGAAGCATCATCTCTAGCTGCAGATGTATTTATAATAATATTTGCCATCAATTATTCCTCCCTTACTATTTAACACTACTTTGAATTTCAGATAATGTTGTTTCGAATTTTTTACCTTTAATTCCAAGATAATCTTCACCATCATCTATTAAACTTGCAATATTGTTGAAAGTTGCACGTTTTTCTTCAAATTTATTTAATATATCATTTGCAGGATCACCTTGAATATCACCTCTTGTGATTTCAGTTATGAAATTAGTTAATCTTGCTAAATTAGCTTTATATTCTTCTCCTGCTTGTGCAAAACTAGCTTTAAATTCTTCTAGTGATGCAGAATCAACCTTAATTATTTCTCCCATTCTTTCACCTCCATTCGAATATTAAGAATATCTACAACCGTACCTTCATATTCTTATAAATAAATTATAATATTAATTACACTATTAGTCAATAAATTTACAGTTTAAAAATGTAAAGAACATAGACATATTTTATGTATTTCAACATAAAATTATATAGGCAAAAGTAAACACATTTCCATGATTGATGAATATTATGTATTAGATAAAGATAAAGAGGTGGATAATATGAAAGAAAATCGTTGTATCAAAAATTTGCTAAGATTAATAAACCTATTACAAGAAAATTCAACTAATATTAATTCAATTGATAATACATGCTCTAGACCATTTTTAGGTAACAATTTAAATAATACAATATACAATACTAGACCTATAAGTATCTATAATAAAAATAATGAGCTATTAACCATTACTACCGATAGTGGTGACACATCATTTTTTAGAATTGAAAATATAAATAATAATTGTTGTACACTAAGAGGAATAACTAATAATAATGGAGTCTATACTTCTACCAATAATTTTATAACAATAAAAATAAATTGTATTTGTGTAATCAGGTGCTATCCTGATGTACAAATAAGTAATTTATAGAAAGGAGGATATTTATGAATCAAGAAAATTGTAAAAACGAATGTGGATGCTTATCAGATATATTAAGAACAATAATTATGCTACAAAGACAAAATTGTGATAATAACTGTAGCCTTGGATGTGATCGACCATATTTAGGACCAAACATGAATAATATAAGTTATAATACTAGACCTGTAAATTTATATAATTGTTGTACTGGTACAACTTGGACATTCCCATATACAGTTGGTGAAACTACAGGTGAATCTGATGTATTAAGAGTTGAATCATTAGATGAATGTTGTTGTACTTGTAGAATACTATATCCAGGTACAACTGAAGGAACATACTTATCAACAAATCAATTTGTAACAATTAACCTAGATTGTGTAGGTGCTATGCAATGTCTTACAGATACATTTGTTGAATTAGGATAATAAAATCACCAATAGGTGATTTTTATTTTATAACTATACTCTTGATTTCACTAATACTAATAACATCATTATCAATAGTAACTATACTATCATTAGTTCTATATATAATACTAGTATCATACTCTTTACTACGTGTATCAATAATAACTCTTATATTATAAGAATGCCCAATACCATTAAAAATATTATCTAAAATATCACTAACAGATGAATTATTATTAACTATTTCATCTTTAACATAACTTACAATTTTATTATTATTAAATCTTTTATTTATATTATTTTGGTATATATTAGGTAATTTTTTCATTAACATCCCCTCTTAAATATTTTATGATTTTTAGATATAAAAATTACCCATTTTTGGTATAATAAATAAGAAGGTGATAACATGACAAAGAAATTAAACTTAAAAATATTAATACCAATATGCCTACTAGCGATTATTAGTATAATTACTATTTATAGTGCATCTACTTATACTTCTAAAAGTTTAGGTAATCTAGCTTTAAAACAAACCATGTGGTATTTAATAGGATCAACCTTAGTAATATTTATACTAAAAATGAAAAATGAATATTTATATAGACATACTACTTTCTTATATGTATTAGGAAATTTTCTATTACTAGGATTACTATTCTTCGCAGAACCAATAAATAACAGTAAATGTTGGTTTACCATACCCGGTATAGGAAGTATTCAACCTAGTGAATTTATGAAAATATTTATTATGTTAATACTTGCTAAAATAATTCATAACTTTAGAATAGATTATAAAAATCCATCTCTTAAAGATGAATTTATATTTATATTAAAAACATTATTAATAGTATTAATACCTTCAGTACTAACATTCCTGCAACCTGATACTGGTTCTGTAGTAATATACTTAGTAATATATACATTCATGATGTTCGCATCTGGTATTAGACTACGTTGGTTTTTAATAGCTATCACTTTAATATCTATTTTATTAGGATTCATACTAGGAACATATTTCTTAAATGAAAAATTATTTATAGATATATTTGGAACAGATCTATTCTACAGATTAGAAAGAATCTTTGATTGGCAAAGTGGTTCTGGATTGCAATTAGAAAATGCACTTGCCGCTATAGGATCAGCTGGTTTATTTGGACATGGCTTTAATAAAACTCCAATCTATTTTCCAGAATCATCAACAGACTTTATATTTGCAGTATTCGCCTCTAACTTTGGACTTATAGGATCAATTATACTTATAGGAATAATAATGTACTTAGATATAAATATTATTAAACTTGCTAAAAGAAAAATAGTAGATACAGACAAATATATACTTGCAGGTATAGTTGGAATGCTCATATTCCAACAAATACAAAATATAGGTATGACTGTAGGACTATTCCCAATAACAGGTATTACTCTTCCATTTATTAGTTATGGAGGAAGCTCACTACTTTCTTATATGTTAATAGTAGGAATTATACTAAACATATCAATGGAAAAAACAAGGACATATAAATACAAATAAAAAAATAAAATGGATATTTCCATTTTATTTTTTTTCCATAACCTCTTCATATACTTCTTTAAGTTGCTTTCCTACTTTTTTAATATCTCTATCAAGTGCAATTTTATAAGCCTTATCACCAATTAATGGTAATTCTTTATTAATAATCTTCTTTATCTTATCTTCAAATTCATCTACATTTTTTGCTTTATAAACATTAACACCATCTTCTAACCAACCTTCAAAGATTGGAATATCTCTAATAATAGCAGTAGTCTTACATGCACATGCTTCAATTATAGGAATACCTTCTGTTTCTTCAAATGTTGGGAATAAATATATATCACAACCATTCATAGCATCTCTAATTACTTCTTGAGGAACATAACCTGCAAATAATAAGTTAGGAAGTTTAGTATTAACTGCTTTTCTAACATCCTTAGTAGCAGCACTTAACGGACTATATCCAAACCAAATAAATTTATATTCAGGTAATCTTTTCGCAAGTTCTACAAAATCAACTATTCCTTTTCTTTCTATATATAAACCTATTCCAATAATAACTTTATCATCTTCACTTAAATTATATTTTTTTCTAAATCTCTCTCTAGCTTTACCATCTTTTTTAAATAAATCTAATTCTATTCCATTAGAAATATCATATATCTTTTTAGTAATACCATACCCTTCTAATAATCTTTTTGAATATGGTGTTGGAGTAACTATAACATCTCCCAAACTATAACATTTAGTAATCCATTTCTTAAAAAGCGGTGCAAGCTGTTTACAAAAAATAAAACCATTTCTAAAATCTTCTTCAGTAGAATGAGCATGATAAACTACTTTCTTACCCTTTCTTCTAGCCTTCTTAGCTAAAAAATAAGAATTAGGTCCATAAAAATTAATATGAACTATATCATAATCATCTTTCTTATTAGTAGTATATGGAACCTTAACTGATTCTAAAGCTTTCATTTGATGTTTAATAGCCTTACCTAAACCACTATTAGAAAACATCTTTTCCCCCTCTGTATAAAGTAATACTTTCATATTCTTACCTCCTATAAAAATTATAAATCATTAAATAAGCAAATACAAGTTATTCCTGCTTTGCCCCACAACCTATACAATATTCTCCAACTATTTTAGTACCACAACTAGAACAATAATTATTATTATATTTAACTTTACTAACAATACTTAAAGTATACCTCATTTTCTTATAAGCCATAAAATATAAGAAAATTATAAATACAAAAAATATAATAACAAAATAAGATCCTGCAAAACAACAATAATCATAAACACCATGTAAAACAGTTGGAATAACTATACTCTTAACTTTATTAAGTTTTTCTAATCTATACTCATTATGCAGTGCTCTATATTTAGCCATACTTAAATAATAACCCATAAATATACCAAAACAAGTATGACCCGGAATTGAAAGTAATCCACGAGATATACCTACAGCAATACCACCATCTATAAATACATAAAATATATTTTCAAGCAATGCAAAACCTAAAGATGTAAATACAGAATAAACAATCATATCATAAAGTTCATCAAATTCTTTATTATTATAACCTATCCTATATGTAAAAAACCACTTAGATAATTCTTCTACAAAAGCTATAATTATAAATGTATGTACAAACAGTGTTAAATAATCTATATTTCCTGCATCAATATCAACATTTATACTAGGAATAAACAACTCAAGTAATAAACTAAATATTATAACAAAAACACCTGAAATTATTCCAAAAAGAAAGAACTTTGCAATTAACTTTAACGGTTCCTTATTTTTATCACTATTATAAATATAGTATCCTAATATAAAAACTGGCAATATTGAAATAAAAAGTAATAAAACTGCCATAAAATCTACCCTTTCTATTTATTAATATAATATCATAAATATAAGTATAAAAATAAATTTAGTTTATAAGTTTACACAATTAAACAATTACTTACATTTATAAAATAGAAAGACTACTTTAGAAAATTCATATAAAATTATATTACTCTTATTAATAGCTAAACTTTTACCTAATGCCTTTCCACCAATTGTTAACGAAGAAATAATTCCTGTAACTACTAATGTAGAAACTAAAGGATTAATAGAAAAGTTTTCTACAAGTAATAAAGCTATTGTAATACCAGAAGCACCAGATATTACTCCACAAATATCTCCTACTACATCACAACAAAAACTTGATACTTTATCTGCATTCTTTTTAAATTTAACTGCAACCTTTGCTCCTTTAACTTTTCTTGAACTCATTGAATGAAAAATAGCTTCATCACTAGCAGTTACTGCAACACCAATAATATCAAATAAGATACCTAAGAATATAAATAATAAGGTAATTAATATACTAACTATTAATGTTGCTTTCTTGATAGTAACTTCTGATATAAAAGAAAGTCCTACTGATAATAAAAATGATATTACAACAATAGTTAGTATCCATTTTATATCAACTAATTCTTTCTTCTTTTTTTCATGTCTTCTTGTTTGTATTAATAAATTTCTAAATTCATTATTTTTACTTTTCTCACTTCTATTCATATATCAATCTTCTCCTATAACACAAGTATATCATAAATTATAAGAAACAAAAAAGACAAAGTTCTCTTTGTCTAATTAATATATCTGATAGGCTATCACTTGGTAAACTTTGGGCCTTAGGTCAAGCAGGATTTCCCTAACTTCTACATAATCGTTACCAATTATGCGGTTCCCCATTTCTAGAAGTTAATACGAACTTCGTATGGCTTGATCACCACTTAGTACCCACTGCAATCCCAAATGACGTCACTCTAGGAGATTTCCCCACCAAACTTTATTATTAGTTCTTTTTTGCAAAAGTGATTTCATAACGCAATTCTTAAATAAGTCGGCCAACTTAAATAAGATAGATCATTAATCCCAAGACTTTCACTCAAGACAAGCTACGCTGCACATAACTTTCGCCACAATACAGGTTTAATCCTATTTCGTAATAAGTCCGTCAGTAGATGCACGTATAGGCTTACCACAAGAATAGGTCTCCACGGATAATGGGTCGTGCTCTGTATGCCATTACAAAGTGCCCAGCATCCTCATCTTCAGCATCCACCCCAAACTGGGCGTAAGAAGCAAACACCAAAGGTTTCACAGATATGCTCTTTAATGGTTGTTTAATCCCATCTTCATAATAAAGTAATTGACTAGAATAGTGTGCCATCTTCAATTACGCATATAATTATAGCATAAATCACCAAAAATGTCAAGTTTACACTATATAATATACTATTCTCAAAATAAAAAAATAGTAACTATTTTTTTATTAATTGTTTATCACGCTCTTCACTTCTTCTAATTGCTTCTCTTAATACTCTTTCTGTTTTTGCTATTTCAGCATCCCATACTCTTGTAACTTCTTCTTGCTTTCTATCAAGTTCATCATGTACTCTTTCAATTTCAGCAACTCTAGCTTCATGCTCTTTTTTATATTGCTCTTTTAATTCTTTTAAAGCAGCAATCTTTTCTTTTGTATCACTTTCTGACATAGTAATCATTCTTAAAGCAGTTGCGAATGTTGCCATAAGAAGAATAGAAGTTCCAGTAAAAGCTAACATACTATCTTGTTCTAAGATAGCTTGGTAAATAGAATAACCAGAAGCTGCATAACTAGCACCTAATGGAACTGTACCTTTAGTAAAAGCTTTAGCTTCAGTAAAAATTCTAGAATTTACACTCTTTATTAATCCTTTATAATCATCATTTTCAATTTTTAAATGTCTACTTCTAATTTCTTCTGCTGTAATATTTTCTAAATCATCAGTAGTAATAATTTCAAAATTTCTTTTCATATCTAATCCCCCTAAAAACTGAGCTATATTATACAATAATTTAGCCTTTCTGTCAATCAAACCTAATAATATCCAGAAAAAAAGAACTACCTAAGCAGCTCTTAAATTTTGAACATAACTATTAATCTTAGTAGGCCATACTGTACTTTCAGCATATCTATGTCCAATAGCTTCTACAGTATTTAAACCATATGCATAATAGTTTCTATATAAGTTACTAATCATACCTGTAATACCTTCATCAACAGATCCATATGCTTGATAAGCACCACATCCACTACCTTTTTGTCCACCAAAATTATAACAAGTACGAGCTATATAACTACATGAACTTTGAGAACATCCAGTTTCATGTAACATAATAGCAGTGGCTATATAAGGATCCACTCCTAACTCAATACTCTTTTGTGCTATTAATAAACCCTTACCAGACATTTCATTTCGTAAACTACGATTAAGTTTATCTGCAAGTTCTTCCATAGTCATACCTTCATATACTTCTACACGAGGTGGAACAACCACAGAAGCAGGAGCAACCTCCATATTAACAGCAGTTAAATTAATATCTTCTTTTTTATCTTCAGTAACACTATTATTACTTTTTATAATTCTATTAGTTGAAGTTGCCATATTCTTAATATTAACTTCACTAATATTACTAACAACTATTTTATCATTACTTAAACTATTGCTTTCTAATGTTAAAGCAACTGATATCATTCCCACTCCAACTAAAGCTAGAACAGAACTGATTAATTTTTGTTTATTCAAACTAATTCACCTCATTGCTATTAATCAATAGCACAATAATCATACCACTTTTAGGCCATTTTGTCAATTTGAGAGCACTCTACTTAAGCCTAAAAGTACCAGGAGCAAACCTATAAACTAGCCATAAAGATATTGAAATATATAGAATAGAAAGCATTACTCCTGCCATAGAAAACACTAAAGATGATACAACTAATTTAGTTATATAATATGAAAATAAATAAGTAAAAAATGATGCTATTGAATATGAAAAACTCTTTATTTTCATATTTTTATCATATGGTTGTAATAAATAATAAAGTACCAAATAATGTGTAGAAAAGAACACACTCAATGATATAACAAATACAGGAATACTAATATAATTAATAAAACTACTAGTACCACCAGATAAATATAATAATAAAACAGATCCAATTGCTAATACAAAAGCAGGCATCAAATTAATTTTAGTAAGAATTTCTAATCTCTTTTTAAATAAATTAACTATTACTTTAGGATCTTTATAAAAATTAAACGTTAACATGGCATGATCACAATTATAAAACATAGCCTGAGTAATTATAGAACCCCTATTTATAAAGTACATTAATAATACAAAATAAGATAATTTATTTAATATAATATAATTTATATCATGACTCATCCCTTTATTATTAATAACTAAGTACACAAGTACAAGAATAATACCAATAGAAATCATACTATAATTCTTTGCACTCTTAAGAAGTATTTCTCTATGACGTTCAAAAAATATTGTATTAAATAGATCATACCCTTTTTTATTCTTCAATTTTTTACTATTAATATACTTATCTTTATCTCTTACTTCTACCATACTCTGTCTATTATAACTACCTTCATCTTGAGAAATCATAACTTTATTTATAGTATTTAATTTTTTATATATTAATTTATAATCTTTAATACTATTAATATAAATATATGAAATAATAGAACATGGTATAAATAATAAAGTAACTAATAAAACATACTTAAAACTAATAATTATATTTATATAAGGAAGAAAAGTAACTAATAACAATCCAATAAGTATAGGCCAATATATTTTCATATTAAAAATAGCCAAATAATTATATTTCTTGTAATATTTAATACTTAAAGCTTCCCCAATAAATCTAGAAAATAAACTAAATATAGATAAAACTATTCCATATTTAAATCCTATTAATATATATAAAGTTATAAAATTTATAATAAAACTAGTAATTGTATTAAAAACTAAATCAGATTTTAAATACTTCTTAGCATCCATATTAAATAAAACTATAGAAAAATATTTTTTAGTACTAGTAGATAATAATTTATTATTTATATAAATACCAAGTACTGTTAAAAAGAAATACATGTGTATAAATATATTATTAGTATTATCTTTAGAAATATAACTAGCTATTAAATATATAATACCTATATATATAACTTTAGATAAAATCATTCTAATACTAGATAATACAACTCCTAAAAAACCAATAATATTCTTAGCTTTTCTACTTTTATAAATATTATTACCAACAAATAAATCTTTAAATATAGGTAATTTTTTTAATGCATAAATAAATGAATTTATTGCATATATAGTATCTATTTTTAAAGACATCTTAAGTGTATTAAACATTATCTTGATCCTTTAAACTATTAATTATTTTATCTTTGTATTTCTTAGTATTTAAATTTTTCTTTTCAATAAGCTCTAAATTCTTATTATTTAATATAACTATCTCATCACATAAATCTAAAGCAATTTCTAATATATGTGTAGAAAATATTAAGATATGATCTTTTTTTATACTCTTTAATAACTTTTTCATTTCTTCTTGTACTACTACATCTAAAGATGTAAGTGGTTCATCTAAAAGAATTATTTTAGGAGAAGAAATAATATTTATAAGCATTTGCATTTTATTTTTCATACCATGAGAATACTCTTTTAAAAGAACATCTTGATCTTCTTTTGATATTTTAACCATATCAAAATACTCATCTATACTCTTAATATCTTTAATCTTATCTTTATTAATCTCTAAAAAGAAAGATAAAAACTCTTTAGCAGTTAAAAACTCTGGTACTGTAGGAGTTGATATAACATACCCAATATCTCTAGTATCAACCTCTTTCTTACCATTTTCATCTTCTAAGTAAAACTTACCACTATTTATATCAATATCATTATTAATAGAATTAAATAATGTTGTTTTACCTGCTCCATTACGACCAATAAGTCCATATATTTTTCCTTGTTCAAAAGTAAAATTAATATCTTCAAGTACTTTTTTGTCTTCATAACTTTTATTTAAATTTTCAATTATTAATTTCATATAAATCTCCTCGTAGTTATTATAACAAAAAAAAGTAGATTTTAAAATCTACTTATTCTTTAAAATATAATTATAAGAGTCCCTACACATCTCATCTATTCCTAACTCTGCTTTCCACCCTAACTCTTCATAAGCTTTAGTTGGATCAGCAAAACATGCCGCAATATCTCCAGGACGTCTACCTACAATTTTATAATTAACTTTAATGTTATTAACACGCTCAAATGCTTTAACTAAATCTAAAACACTATAACCATTACCTGTACCTAAGTTATAATAATCTATTCCTGTAGTTTTTAGTACTTTTTCAATAGCTTTAATATGTCCTTTAGCTAAATCTACTACATGAATATAATCTCTTACTCCAGTACCGTCATGAGTATCATAATCATCACCAAATACACTCAAACATTCTAATTCACCACTAGCTACTCTAACTATATATGGCATTAAATTATTTGGTATACCTTTAGGATTTTCTCCGATTAATCCACTTTCATGTGCTCCAATAGGATTAAAGTATCTAAGTACCGCAATAGAAAAATCTTTATCAGAAATATAAATATCATCTAAAATTCTTTCAATCATTAACTTAGTTGTTCCATATGGATTTGTAGTTGAAAGAGGAAAATCTTCTTTTATAGGTAAACTCTTAGGTGAACCATAAACAGTTGCACTTGATGAAAATACTATTTTCTTACAATTATGCTTTTGCATTACTTTGCATAAATTTAATGTAGAAAGTAAATTATTTTCATAATACATAATAGGCTTTGAAACAGATTCACCAACTGCTTTATATCCAGCAAAATGTATAACTGCATCTATTTTGTTTTCTGAAAAAATCTTTTCTAAAGCAATTTCATCACATACATCATTTTCATAGAATTTTACTTCTATACCAGTTATTTCTTTTATTTTATCTAATACATCAATACTTGAATTTGATAAGTTATCAATCACAACAACTTCATAATTAGAATTAATTAATTCTACACAGGTATGACTACCAATAAATCCAAGTCCCCCAGTTACTAATATCTTTTTCATATACTTCTCCTTAACATTTGTTCTTTATATATTTTTATTGCTTTTACTAATTCATAAGCAATAAGTTCATTCATCATATTATTATTTTTACTCTCTTCAATAAATTCTTCAATTTTATCAATTTTAACATAATTAATTTTAAGATCAGTTCTACTTTCCAACTCTGTAAGATTTAAACTATCAAAGTGTGGTAATTCATCAGTAAGAACTTCATAATAATATATTTTATTACATATGTTTTTACCAGTATTTAAAAAGTTTTTATTATACTCAGTTATTAACATAAATGCTTCATCTTTAATATCTACTTGTATTCCTGTTTCTTCATATATTTCTCTTTCTAAACTTTCTTCTAAAGATTCTTCTTTTTTCTTATGTCCCCCAGGTAATTGATAAGTATTATTATTATGAAGAATTAACACTTCATTATCACTATTAACAATAAAAGCTTTAACTCTTATCTCTACTCCATCAATATCTTTAGGTTCTAAATTTCCATCATTTATAAGTAATTTTTCCATTAATACACATACCTTTCCCAAAATTCAGTTTTATTAGGACTAACACTATCAAAAACTGTATCTATTTGTTCACACATATATTTTGCTTTTAACCATATTGGTTTTCCTTGCTCCAAACAACCACTTTTACTATCAGCAGTCATATACTCAAACGTAGATGCTCTATCCTCTTCCGCAGCTGTCTGTGAATAATTATTAACAAAGTAAGCATTACTATCACGAGTATAACTATATGATAGCTCAGCTTTATGCTTACCATATTTAAAATTTGTAGGATTTAAATTATTCCAAGTAGTATATCTAGCACCCTTAGTATACATATAATTTTCCATATAATGATAAATCTCATGATGTAAACTTTCACTAAATTGATAATCTGTTGCTACTGAAATAATAACTCTTTTATTAATAGAATCAGTAATACCAGTAACATTATCAACACTATATTTCTTTAGTAAATATATCGTCAAATCATATCCATCATTTTTTATTTCACTAAATAATCCATTAGGATATAAAGATAAAAGATTATTTAATGTAGTTAACGAATTATTAATAGCAGCAGTATCACTAAGTGAAACTACTTTCATATCAGAAACACTATAACCATCAGTCTCACTACCATACTTAACATTTATACCAAACTTATTTTGAATATTAGTACGAAGTCTACTATTAACTTCTTCTCCACTAAGTACAATCTTAGACTGTGAATTATCATTAATAATATTTTGATTATTATTAACAGTATTACTATTATTAATAGTATTAGAACTATTACTGCTATTATTATTAGAACTATTCTCAGTAACAGGTTTACCACCATTAACATCATTAGGATCAATAGTAGTAATTGAAATAGTACCATCTTTATTCTTACTAGGTGCTAGTAAATATGTATCTTCTTTTGGATTTATTAACTTACGACTATTATTAAAGTCAAATGCAATACCAGAAAATACTACTACCAAGGAGAAGAATAACATTGTTTTCGCAAAATTTATAATTTCTATACGTTTCACAAGACTCCTCCTTATCCTATAAAATAATTGTATCAAATTTTCAAACAAAAAAAAAGAAAAATCATCATTGTGATGATTTTACCTTTTCTACTGGCTTTTCTTCTCCTGCTTCTGCTATATTAAGAGCAGCTAATTCATTAATTTTATCATATATAGCTTGAGCTTTATCTGTTTCACCTTCACTAGTATAAATACTAGCTTTTACCATTAAATCTTCTATTTGACGTTCCCTATCAGCGTTAACATCAATTTCTACATTAAACTCTTCTTTAGCTTTTAAATTTTCTTCTAGAGCATTTTTAGTATTATTTAAATAATTATAATCATTAAATAAACCTAATGTAGAAACAATTTGTTTTTGTTTTTCACGTGAAGCTTTTAAATTGTTTAACTGAGATTGTTTTACTAGGATAGCCTTAATTACTTTCTTATTTTCTCTAGTAAAAGCTAACTTTTCTTTAGTTAATTCAGACTCTGGAACTTTTTCCATTTCTTCATCTATCTTTTTAGCAGTTTTCAATTGACTATCAACAGCTTTAATAGCTTCATCTAATTCTTTATCCTCTTGTTTTTCTTCATCTTTATCAACAACAGGAATCTCAATATTTAAATCAGCATTATCTAAATCTTCATCTTCAGAATCATCAGATTTTTCACTTGGTTCTTCCTCAACTTTATCATCAGATTCTTCAGTTTCTTTCGCATCATCTTTATCAACAACAGGAATTTTAATATCTAAATTAATGTCCTCTTCATCTGTATTTTCTTCTTGCTCTTCTTCTGAATCATTTGCTTCTTCATCATCTTCAGCTTCTTCTTCAATTGAAATCTTTAAAGTTGGTTCTTCTTCATCTGTATTTTCTTCTTGTTCTTCTTCTGAACCATTTGCGTCTTCACCTGGTTCTTCTTCATCATCAGTCTCATCATTATCTTCAGAAGCAACTACTATATCAGTATTTTCTTTTAATTCAGCTTTTGCTTTTTCATCTAAATCAGAAGTATCCGCAACTTCTTCAACTTTTTCTTTAATATCAGTTTTTACTTCTTCTTTTGCTTCTTTCATATTCTTTAAATCTTTTTCAAATGCTTCTTTAACATTTTCATCTTCTACAGAAGAAACAACTTTATCAAATTCATTACTATTTATATTAGAAAGTTCAATATTTATAGAATCTAATTTTTCAATAGATGAAAAAATACTATCTACATTTGATAAAATATTATCTAAATTTTGTCTTTGAATTTCTAATTGCTCTTCTATATTTTTTCTATCTTCATCACTTGCATCTTTTAACTTTTGTTCTAAAACAGAAGTTTTTCGTTTTTCAGTAGCTAAAATACTAAACAATGCAGATTGAATACCATCTACTGCTTTACTATATTTAGCATTTTTAAATTCATAATCACTAGCCATAAATAATCACCACCTAATCTACCTTATTTGCTATTTTTCTAAGTAATCTTTGAACCTCATTCCATTCAGCATCATCTTCAATTTCTACTAATTTTAGAATACCTTCTTCATTAATTACTCTAGATATATATATAACTTGATCTTTTTCTAATCCTTGAGTTTCTCCTTTAGTATAAACAATATATTGTCTATCATTATTATCAGAATTCAAAAAAGTAACTAATTCTACTTCACTCTTTAAACCTTCAGTATCAATTATCTCTATCATTTCTTTTTCCATAATTAAGCCACTCCTTTTATTCCAGTTTCATTATACAAAAAAAATAAAAATATGTAAACTACTACATCTACATATTTTTATTTTTTACTACTTAATTTACTTAATTCACATAACTTTTCTTTAAATACACTTATAAATGTATCTAATTCTTCTTTAGTAGTTAAATAAGATATACTTATTCTAAGACTATATAATGATCTTTCACGATCATTAGTAACTGCATATACACTATCTGATATACCTCCATTAGAACAAGCTGTCCTAGTAGAAATATAAATATCTTCTTCCTCTAATGCATGAAGCATAGTCTCTGATTTTATACCCTTTAAACTAATATTAATTATATTTGGTATAGAATAACTATTACTATTACTATTAATATAAATATCTAATTTTTCAAGCTCACTAACCAAATACTCATTTAATTCTAATACTCTTTTTCTCTTTTCATCAAAGTTTTCATATACAAGTCTTAAAGCCTTCGCAGTAGAAGCAATTAAACCAGGAGATGGAGTTCCACTTCTAAATACAGTAGTAGATTTACCACCATGTATTAAAGGTTCAATTATTAAATTTTTATTTTTAATTAAACATCCTACACCCTTTAATCCAAAAAACTTCTGACTAGATAAACTAACTAAATCAATATCTTCTGTATCAATAACTTCTTTACCAATACTTTGAGTCATATCACTATGAAAATATGCCTTAGGATATTTCTTTACTATCTCTTTAATCTTAGATATAGGTTGTCTAATACCAACTTCACTATTAATACTAGAAATAGATACAAGTATAGTATTATCATTAATTAAATTTTCCAAATCAACTAAGTCAACTAATCCATTAGAATCAAGTTTTACATAATCTACAGTAAATCCTATACTCTCTAAATACTTAATCGGCTCTATTACAGAAGAATGCTCTAGTTTAGTAGTAATTATATGATTACCCCTATTTTTATATTTTAAACATACTCCCTTAATCGCTAAATTATTAGCTTCACTGGCTCCACTCGTATAAATAATCTCTTTATCTTTCAACTTTAAAACATCAGCTATTTGTCTACTAGAAGCATCAATTAATTCTTTAGCTCTAAGACCTAATTTATGTAATGAATTAGGATTACCAATAAACTCTTTATTAACATTAACAAAAGTATTTAAAACATCATCATTTACTGGTGTTGTTGCACTATAATCTAAATAAATCATCAAACCTACTCCTCACTATCTCCACTAATTCCATATAAAATGTAATTAAGTTTTGCAACTGCTAACTCTATAGTCATTAACTTCTCACTATCATCTAAATTATTATCACTCTCTAATAATTCAACTATCTCATCAGCCTTATTAATTATCTCATCTTTATTCTCTAATAAATTAATTTTATCTAACATGTAATTCATACTATCCCCTCAATTTCTTCTTATAAACATACTCTTCTATATACATTTGATGATACTCAGGATCATATTCTTGTAATGATCTAAAAAAATTCATGAATACTATATTAAATGGATGATATTTAGAACCAGAATTTCTAATTCTAATAGAATGATTCATAAACTTATCCTTACTATTATTAAAAATAAACTCCAATTTATATTTATCTTCCTCTTTAGATATTTTTAAAACATTAAAATTAACTTCATCAAATTTTTCATCATCGTTAGGATCATCACTTTCAAAAACAACAATTCCATCTTGAAAAATATTACTATGTTGATAACTATCACAAATTTTCCCATCTAAATACTCATCATTATAAACATTACAATTTTCTATATCACTATATAATTGATTAAAATATTCATATATATAATAATTTTCCTTAGTTATTAAAAAGCTATCATATTTTATATAATTATCTTTATTATTATGATCAGTTAATTTATAATCAAAATAACAATATCCCTCAGATCTTTCAACTTTCATACCTATCCCCTACTTATTTGTATAATTGTAATAAACTCGCTCTGCAATACTTTCTGATATTAAATCCAATTCTTCTATTTCTTCTTCACTAAGAATATCTTCTATCTCTAGTAAAATGCTTTTAAGTGATGATTTATTCTTATAATCTATATTATATCTATCTAATACTTGTCTTTCTCTATTAGATAAAAATATCCCATTACCAACATCACTTAAAAAATCAATTTCTAAACTATTTCCTACTTCTTTTATATATTCATCCATTATCTACATGCATAACCATTATTTCTTAATCTGGTTATTAATTCCCCTTCTGTATAATTTTCATTTACTTTTAAACTAACAACATTACTACTCTTAGTATTATTTTCTATTTCTAAACTATTTTCTCCATTAAAACTTATATTATTAAGTAATATAGTTTCATTATCATCTACAACTACTTTAATAATTATTTTATTATCATCAGTACTTATCTTAGCATCTTTACCTAAATATTTATAAGCATCCTTTAAAGAATTCTTAACACTATTAATATGTTTAGTATCATTTAAAGTAATAACTTTAATAAGTTCTAACTTATCTATTTTATTACCATTTAAAGTAGTCTTTAAGCTCTCACTAATCTTAATATTACCATCAAATGTAGTTGTTTTATCACATTCTACATATGGTTGTTTTACATTCATAAATAAATAAACTATAATCCCTAATATTATTAATGTAATAATAAATGGAAAAACTAAACTTTTTCTTGTACTCATAAAAATCACCTATACTTATTCTAACACAAAACAAAGAAAAAAGCACCTAAGTGCTTTTATAAATTATATATGTTTTGGATTACTTTTATTAAAATATTCCTCATCTGGTATATACTCTACTTGCGCAAAAGTAATTACATTTACTTTATTCTTATAGCTTTCTGGTAATTGTAATACTTCAGTATCTCTTAATCTATTAATTTCTAAAGTACCACCTATATACTTAGGAAATTTAATTCCTTTAGAAGTCTTTAAGTTCAATAATACTTCGTCGTTTTCTATATATTCTGGAAATTCAGAATTAACTGCTTTTCTTAAAGAGCTTAAATCTAAACTACCATTCAAGTATTCAGGAAATTTAGTATTATGAACTTCTTCTAAACAATAAGCATATAGCCCAGCTAACTTAGAAGGAAATTTAAAATCATGAATATATTTAATTCCATTAATGCTTAGTGTTCCTGTAAAGTCATCTCTTAGATATAATCCTAGTGTTGTTTCGATTCCTGATAAATCTAAATTACCAGTATAATTGCTTCCTATTCTTAATCTATTAGCAATCCCTAGATTATCTAAACAGATACTACCACTACAATTATCACCTACTGAAAAATTATTAACTGAATATAATCTTTCAAAAATTACATTACCTCTAAAATTATTATCTATAACCACCTCATTAACAACTTTTAAATTTTCAAGACCAATATAATAATTAGCTCCTTCTGGAACAATAATTTTATTTGCCTTTTCTAATATCGGAAAATATACTTGATCTGAAGTCTTTTTAGGAAGAATTATAGTATCAGCTCTATCTAAATTATACATTATAATATCACTATAAGCATATTCTACTTGAATACCTTTACTAAGTGCTTCCATATACTCTATTTCGTTAGTAACAATTTTTTCTTCATCATATCCAAGTGCCACAGTTAAATCATGTCTTACATTTCGTTTAGAAGTTATCTCATCAATTCTAGGATCTTTTTTCCATCCAAATCCTTCTATACGACCATCTATCTCATATAAAAATCTTAACTCATCTTGTGTTAATTCTTGATCATTATTAACCTTTTTATCTATCGTAGTAAGTAATCTCATGTCATGTACACGTTTTTTATAATTATCTTTATCAGCAAATTCATCAAGTTTTTTATCAGTTATATCAAGCATTTCTTCTTCTAAGTTTTGTTCAGTTGCAACTCCTCTAACTTCAGCTATCTCATCATGGCCTCTCATTCTAATCGCAACTCTAGGATTAGTATACTCTCCTTCACTATCCTTAGTATAATAAACATAGAAATCTCCTTCATCTATATGTAACTTAGCCGTTTCATATCCAGCAGTACACCATCCAGTATTTTTACCTTGAAGAGAATCACATAATATTTTAGAATCACTTTTTTGATCATATTTAATCCATATACCTTCAGTTGATTTATTATCATCTACATAGTTTTGTTTTGTTAAATAAAATGTATATAATTTCTTAAAACTAATTCCATTTTCTAAAGCTTTAACTTGCTCATCATTTAATGTTCTATTACCAACTTCATTAGATAAAACATTATATACTTGTGCTAATACTTCTCTATTTAATTCTATATATGGATTTGTTGTTTTACTTGTTCTTTTCCCAAATTCACCTTTATTTTTATCAAAACTACTTAGTTTTAACATTCCTTGAAAAGCATAGTTTTTAAACCACATTGGATACATGGCATCATCACTTGATAAGTACTCTATCCAACTATCAAGTGAATTCTTTTGATCACTTTGAATATTCTTTAATAACTCTTCTCTCATCTCATCAGTTACTTCTAAATCTCCATGTCCTTCTTCTCTAGCAATCCTCTTTTGTAATTCTACATAACTTTCAGGTAATTCATTAATTATATATTTCCTATAATAAAACTCTTTCAATAAATCCATTTTATGAGAATCATCTTTAGCCATATTATGAACACGTTCTAATCTATCTAAATACTTACCTATTTTTTCATCTGGAGTATCTGATTTTTCTGCAGTATGCATAACTACATCTTCCATATGCATATTAGAATATAATTTATTTAAAAAGTCATTACCATTTTTATACATATTATCAACTCCATTTTTTTACTATAATGATTATAGCATTAACCTACCATTTTGACAATCAAACCGAGATGTGATATTATGAATATGTCAAGGAAACTTGCATACAATAAAAAAGGGAATACTTAACATCGCAAAGTTGAGTACTTGCCCAATAATTGGTTAAGCACTTAATCCTGTTAGATTGAGTGCTATTTTCTTATATAGTTAACTATTTTACTAATGTAAAAAGTAAGGCTATATGTAAGAAAATAATTATAATAAAAGAAAGAATCAAAAAATCTTTCTTATACATATTATCAGCCTCCTTTCTTATGAAAGTAGGCAAGCACCCAACTGTTAAATATTCCTAAAACAAGTATATCAAATAAATGTTTGATGCACAACTACTGGTTTACATTCAAAAAGAAACTATTAATCAATAGTTTCTTATTTTTTTGGCCATTTCCAATTTCTAATATATGGCATATCTTCACCATACTCTTTTATATATGCTTCATGTTGTTTTAACATATCATTACACCAATCTATTAAAACTTTAGCATTCTTTTTATATCTTGGTATTTCATTAAGAGCAGAAATTACTAAATGGAATCTATCTATTTCATTTTGTACTCTAATATCAAAAGTTGTAGTAATTGTACCTTCTTCTTTATACCCATGTACATGTAAATTTCGGTTTTGTCTTCTATATGTTAATTGATGAATTAATGATGGATAACCATGGAAGTTAAATATAATTGGTTTATCTTTAGTAAAAATCTTATCATACTCTAAATCAGTCATACCATGTGGATGTGTTGTATCTGATTGTAATTTCATTAAATCAACAACATTAACAACTCTAATCTTAATTCCTTTAACTGCATTTCTTAATATATCAACAGCAGCTAATGTTTCTAATGTTGGAGTTTCTCCACAACAAGCCATAATAACATCTGGATTACCTTCATCATTACTTGCAAATTCCCATACACCTAATCCTTTAGTACAATGTGCTTTTGCTTGGGATTTAGTCAACCATTGTGGACGTGGATGTTTAGAAGCAACTATTACATTTATATAATTCTTTGTTTTAATACAATGATCAAAACAAGAAAGTAAACAATTAGTATCTGGTGGTAAATAAAATCTTACTACATCAGCTTTCTTAGTAACTAAATGATTTAAAAACCCTGGATCTTGATGAGTATATCCATTATGATCTTGTTGGAACACATGAGATACTAATAAATAATTAAGTGAAGCAATAGGTGCTCTCCAAGCAATATCATTAGTAACTTTTAACCATTTAGCATGTTGTGATGCCATAGAATCAACAATTCTAACAAAAGCTTCATAACTATGAATAAATCCATGTCTACCAGTAAGTAAATATCCTTCCAACATACCTTGACATAAATGTTCAGAAAGATATGAATCCATTACTCTACCATTTTCAGATAAATATTCATCAGTCTTTAAAGTCTTATAATTCCACGTTCTGTTTTCAACTTCAAATGTATGATTAAATCTATTAGATAAAGCTTCATCAGGTCCAAAGTATCTAAAGTTTTTATTATCTTTATTTAAAGTAAATACATCTCTAATATAATTACCCAACTCCATAGTATCTTGAGCAACTCTATCTCCTGGATTTTTAATATCTAATGTATAATCTTCCCAATTAGGAGTTACAATATCTTTTAACAATAATCCACCATTAGCATAACTTGATGCTCCCATACACTTAGATGGTGTTGGACATAACTCTTTTAATTCCTTAATAAGTTTTCCTTTTTCATCAAATAATTCTTCTGGATGATAACTCTTTAACCATTTTTCAAGCATTCCTAAATTTTCTGGATTTTCACGAGTTATAGGAATAGGTACTTGATGTGCTCTAAAGCTACCTTCTACTTTCTTACCTTCTACTTCTTTAGGACCAGTCCATCCCTTCGGAGTAGTTAAAACTATCATTGGATAAAGTCCAGTACCTTTAGCCCTAACTTTTTCAATTTCATTAATTACTTTATCCATAGTCTTAGCCATTTCTTCATGCATCTTTAATGGATCTTTACCACTTACAAAATAAGGTTTCCATCCATATCCATAGAAGAAATCTTCTAATTCATCATTGCTCATTCTTCCAAAGATTGTTGGATTAGCAATCTTATAGCCATTTCTATGAAGTATTGGTAAAACAACTCCATCTGTTTTCTTATTTAAAAATTTATTAATATGCCAACTAGTCGCAAGTGGACCAGTTTCAGCTTCTCCATCTCCTACTACACAAGCTGCAATTAAATCTTTATTATCAAGTACTGCTCCTGCGGCATGAGCTAAACTATATCCAAGTTCTCCACCTTCATGAATAGATCCTGGTGTCTCAGGTGCCACATGTGAAGATATTCCTCCTGGGAAACTAAATTGCTTACATAATTTTTTAAGTCCTGCTTCATCTTCTGTTATTTCAGGATAAAACTTAGAATATACTCCCTCTAAATAATTATTTGCAACCATAGCCTGTCCACCATGACCTGGTCCTGATATATAAATCATTTTTAAATTATTCTTTTTTATAACTCTATTTAAATGCATGTAAATAAAATTTTGTCCTGGAGCAGTACCCCAATGTCCTACTACATTAGGTTTAACATCATTAATAGTAAGTTTTCTTCTAAGTAGTGGATTATCAAGCAAATAAAGTTGTGCTACTGACAAATAATTTAATGCATTAAAATATTTATTCATTTTGTTTAATTCTTTTTTTGATAATGTTGCCATATTTCCTCCTCTATACTCCTACACTTCTTGTTTCTGGCAATGTAGATGCTCCATCTATAACAATACCTTGTCCTGTTATATAACTAGACTCATCACTAGCTAAAAAAGCTGCTAACTCTCCTAACTCTTCAATAGTACCAAGTCTTCCCATCGGAATACCTGCTGCTATTCCATTAATAACACTTTGTGGATCATTTGGATTAGTATCAAGTGCAATACCTTCTACCATAGGTGTCATAATATATCCTGGCATTATAGCATTTACAGTAATATTATTTTTTACAAGTTCCATAGCTAAAGATTTAGTAAATCCTAAAAGTGCTGCTTTTGTAGTAGCATAAGCAACTTCTCCACTATCAGCTACCATAGGTCCTGTTACACTTGATAAATTAACAATCTTACCATAATTATTTTTAATCATAATAGGTGCAACCGCTTTAGTCATATTCCAAGTACCCTTTATATTAATATCAAAATGAGTATCCCTTACTTCATCAGTCATATTAACAAAAGTATCTAATTTAGCAATACCAGCATTATTAACTAAAATATCAATTTTACCCTTCTTAGCCACTACATCATTAACAATAGCCTGTAACATATTAGCATCTCTAATATCAGCCTTATATCCTAATACATTAGAATTATTTAATTCTTGTAAAGTATTAACTAACTTATCTGAATAATCAATAATTACTACATGAGCTCCATATTTTAGAAATGTTTTAACAACTCCTAAACCATTTCCCATAGCTCCTCCAGTAACAATAGCTACTTTTCCATCTAATTTCATATCTCAACACCCTTTCCTATTATTAATTATAACATTAATTAATTATTTTTAAACAAAAAAAGACTAGTTTCCTAATCTTTTTAAATTCTATTTAGAAATAACCTCACAGATTAAATTAGATATTTCTGTAGGATTATCAAGTGGAAGACCAGCTATTATTTTAGCTTCACTATACAAAATCTTAGTATACTTAATAAACTCATCTTTATCAGTTTTATATAAATCTTGTAATTTATTAGCAATAGGATGTTCTTCATTAATTTCTAAAATCATTTCTGCCTTAATACCAAGTTCATTAGGCATAGCATCAAATACTTTTTGCATTTCAATTGATACATCACCTTTAGTAGTTAAACATACAGGATGAGATTTTAATTTATTAGTAAATCTAACTTCACTAACCTCTCCTATTTCTTCTTTCATATCTTTTAATAAATTAGAATTATCTTCATTTAATTTATTTGTTTTATTTTTTTCTTCTTCTGTTTCTAAATCTAAGCTTTCACTTTCAACATTCATAAATTTTTTCTCATTATATGATTGAATAGCAGTAATTGCAAACTCATCTACATAATCAGTTAAATATAGAATATCATAATCTTTGTCTTTTACTTGCTCTACTTGCGGTAATAAATCAATCTTAGCTATAGAAGAACCAACAGCATAATAAATACTCTTTTGATCTTCTTTCATATTATCAACATACTCACCTAAAGTAATCAATTTTTCTTTCTTAGAAGAATAGAACATAACTAAATCTTGAAGTTTTTCCTTATCTTGACCAAAATTATTATAAACACCATATTTTAACTGTACTCCAAAAGTTTTAAAGAACTCTTCATATTTCTCTCTATCTTCTTTTAACATAGATTCCAATTCTCTACGTATCTTAGATTCAATATTCTTGGCAATTAATCCTAAACTATGCGATTTTTGTAATATCTCTCTAGAAATATTTAAAGATAAATCCTCAGTATCTACAACACCTTTAACAAAACTAAAATAATCAGGTAGTAAATCACTACATTTATCCATTATTAATACTCCACTAGTATATAAACTTAATCCTTTTTCATAATCTTTATTATAAAAATCATATGGAGCATGTGCTGGTATAAATAAAAGTGATCTATATGAAGTAATTCCTTCTACTGAAGAAGCTATTACTTTTAATGGTTTATCATAATCATTAAATTTATCCATATAGAAATTATCATACTCTTCTTCACTTACTTCATTTTTAGATTTTTTCCATAAAGGAATCATACTATTAATAGTATCTATCTCTTTAATATCTTCATACTTATTTTCTTTTTCATCAACAAGTTCATGTTTAGTAACTTCCATCTTTATTGGATATGAAATATAATCTGAATATTTTTTAATTAAACTCTTTAATTTATACTCATCTAAATACTCACTATAATTTTCTTCATCAGTATCATTCTTAATATGAATAGAAATAACAGTACCTATATCATCTTTATCTGCTTCTTCAACAGTATAACCATCTACTCCTTCAGAAAACCATCTATAAGCTTTATCACTATCTACAGATTTAGATACAACTTCTATACCATCACTAACCATAAAAGCACTATAAAATCCTACTCCAAATTGTCCAATAATATCAACTTTTTCTTCTTTAGTCATTTTTTCTTTAAAAGCTAAAGAACCACTCTTCGCAATAGTACCTAAGTTATTTTCTAACTCTTCTTTAGTCATACCACATCCAGTATCACTAATAACTATCATACGTTTTTCTTTATCAAAAGAGATATTTATTTCTAAATCATCTTTATCAATTTTAATATCTTTATCTGTTAAAGATCTATAATATAATTTATCAAGTGCATCACTTGCATTAGAAATTAATTCTCTTAAAAATATATCTTTATTTGTATAAATTGAATTAATCATTAAATCTAATAATCTCTTTGATTCTGATTTAAATTCTTTTTTCTTCATAATTTCACTCTCCTTAAAATTATCCACATATTAGTTATAGCACTTACTTTAGCAGATGTCAATTAAGAGTGCTAATAAATTATAAAAAAAATAATTCTATAAATTATAGAATTACTTTTTCCCATACTCTTCTAGCTAATCTAAGAGATAATGTAGATAAAACAAAACCCATAACTGGAACTAGTGATGATAAAAACACACTACTAGTCTTCTTAATTAATACTGAGTATGTAACTACCACAACATATGTTAATACTGCTATTAATATTTTTCTAGTCCAAGAAGTCTCCCACTTCTTATCTAATTCTACTCTTTTATTTCTAGCCTCTATATTATCTACTCTTTCTTCTAATGTACTCTTACTCATCTTCTAACACCTCTACTTCTTCATCTTCTTCTTTAAATTTCTTATTTATTATACTATATACTATTAGTAATATAATTGATAAAACAACTACTCCTACTGGTATAATAATATTATCATAAATACTTATATTTACAGAAGTTTTAACACTACTTAATGATAGTTTCATAAATACTGAGAATAATGCAAATAAAACTGTATTTATAATACCAGCTATTAATGAAACAACTCCTAAATTAATCATCCATTTATATACTGAATCTTTTAATAATCCTATTAGTACAACAAGTATAACAATACCACCTAGTAAGAAAAGTTGAAATTGTAAATTAATCATTTCACTATACATTTTCATAACTGTAACTGCCTCATCTGACATATCAGATCTAGCATTTTCCATTGCTTCTTTATAAACTTTAGATAATTCTCCACTCTCGCTAGCTTTATCTAAAGCTTTCTCTATTTTACTATCATCTAATTCTACATTAAGTTCATTTTCTATTGTTTCTTTATTATTTATAATAAATTTTTTAATATCTTCTTCCATATTAATATCACCAATATCTTTACCAGATAAAGAATCCATAGTAATATTAGTGTATTTATCAATTAATTCATCTACTTCTTTGTTTGTTTTTAACTTTTCTTTAATTGTTTCTATTTGTTCCTTAGCAACATCACTATCAACTAAAGATTTAACACTTTCTTCAACTACTGTAGTTTTAACTAAATTAACTATAATATTTTCATTAACAACTCTTTTTATATTAATACTAAATATAAGTATTGTAACTAATAAAAACAATAAACTACTTAAAATAAAAATACCAAATTTTCTCATATAACATAACTCCTACTTTTCAATATATAAATCTATCTTCTTACTTTTATAAGCTAAATATATTTTATTCCAAATAACACTTTCTACATAACGTGCTTTTTTAGGATGCATTAAATATCTAAGTGAAAGTTCTATATGATTACCCACAATCTTAGTATAAATGATTGGTTCATATTTATTAAAGTAAACTCTATTAGTAGTATTAATATCACTAATTTGTTTTTCCATTTTTCTTGGAATATTTTTTATTATTTCGATGCTATTAACTATTTTATACAATTCTTTTTTATTTTTTACTAAATCAGCATCTATTTTAATATTAATCTTTAACTCATTCCAAACATATTTAAATCCCTTATTAATATTCTTAACTGGATTATTAAATACAACTGAATTAGGAAAAGTTACAACTATACCAGTAGATTGTCCATTATCTTCCTTAGTAGAAATTTCCAAAACTTCAAAATTAAGTGATGATATATTCATAACATCTCCTCGAATATCTCCTACTTGAATTCTATCTTCTACTTTAAAAGGCTTCTTAATTCTAATATATAATCCACTAAAGAAATTTATAATAAGTTCTCGTAATGAAATAGTCATTGCCGCCGAAATAACACTAATTAATGTCATCAAATTCTTTATATATGAATCCCAAATAGAAAGTAATATTAAAACTTCTAATATATTTAATAAAATTTGATATGTTTGATTAAATATATATTCTCTTCGACCACTAGTTTGACTTTTAATAAATTTCTTACCAATTAACTTTATAATTCTAAATATTATAAAAACAAATATTGTAGATAAAAATAAAACAATATAATTCTTATTTATAGTAGTTATTTTGCTTAAATATAAACAAAAATCCTCAAAAATTTGCATAATTCACCTCTTTTTCAATTAGTATATAATACTACTATTTAGTAATTTAATTACAAAAAATAACAATAACAATCAATATATTTACACTTTTTTACATATTTTACTTGCTATTAGCTTCTTTTATTAATAATTTAAATAAATATTCCTTAACATTCTCATCAGATTCTTCTTGTATCTCAGCACATAATCGTTTTAAATTATCCTTTTTAGAATCACTAATATTAAGAAAATCAACATTTTCTAAGAACTCTTCAATCATCTCATCGATAGTCATATCCTCTTCTTCTAAATTAATTAAAACTCGTTGTAAAGTTCCTGTTTTTTCTAATTCTTCTTCTGACATAGTATCTACTCCTTACCTAGATTATATCAAAAAATAAACAATAGTAAATACTATTGTTTATTAATACAAAAAGAATTGTCTTTATAATCAATCAAGATACTATCTTTATATTTAATTTCACCATTAATTATCATCTTAGCAATTAAAGTTTCAATAACTTTATTAACTACTCTTTTTAATGGACGTGCTCCATAATTAATATCATAACCTTCATCAACTAATTCTTTTTTAGCACTATCAGTTAAATTAATCTTAATATTCATATCTTTTAATCTATCTTCTATTTCAATAATTATTTTATCAAGAATATCACCAATTACTTCCCTAGATAATGGATTAAATACCATAATCTCATCAATTCTATTAATAAATTCAGGCCTAAAATTCTTTCTAAGTTCAGGTATTACTTTATCTGTATTACCATCAAGTACATATTCACTACCTAAGTTAGATGTCATAATAATTATTGTATTTTTAAAATCAACAGTACGACCATTTGAATCAGTACATCTACCATCATCTAATATTTGAAGTAATAAATTTAATACTTCTGGATGAGCTTTTTCTATTTCATCAAATAATACAATACTATAAGGATTTCTTCTAACAGCCTCTGTTAATTGACCACCCTCTTCATAACCTACATAACCTGGAGGAGAACCAATTAATCTAGATACTGAGAATTTTTCCATATATTCACTCATATCAATTCTAATCATATGATGAATATCATCAAATAACTCATAAGCTAAAGTTCTAGCAACTTCAGTTTTACCTACACCTGTAGGTCCTAAAAACATAAATGACGCTATTGGTCTATTAGGATCTTTTATACCACTACGTGACTTAATAACTGCATCACTAACTAATTTTAACACTTCATCTTGTCCCTTAACACGAAGTTTCATATTATCTTCAAGTTTTAATAATTTATCTTTTTCTGAAGCAATTAATTTAGTAACTGGAATATTAGTCCACTTAGCAATAATCTTCGCAATATCCTCACTCTTAACTACATCACTTAAAAGCTTATTTTCAGAAGATTGTTGTAATTCAGCTAATTCTTTTTCTATAGTAGGAATTTTACCATGACGTAAGATTGCAGCATTCTCTAAATCATACTCATTTTCTGCTTGCTCTAAGTCAAACTTAGCTTGTTCTAACTCTTTCTTTTTACTCTTGATTTCATCATTTAAAGATTTTTCTTTATTCCATGCTCTAGTTAATTCCTGTTCTTTCTCTTTTAAAGTACTTAACTCTTCATCAATCTTTTCTCTTCTTTTTTTACTTAATTCATCCTTTTCTTTTCTTATTGCCTCACGTTCTATTTCTAAACGCATTATTTTATGTGTTAATGTATCTAATTCAAAAGGAACAGAATCCATTTGAACACGAATAGTCGCACATGCTTCATCTACTAAATCAATTGCTTTATCTGGTAAATATCTATCAGTAATATAACGATTTGATAAAGTAGCAGCTGATATTAATGCTTTATCCTGAATTGTTACACCATGATGAATTTCAAAACGTTCTTTTAAACCTCTAAGTATTGTTATAGTATCCATAACATTTGGTTCTTCTACTTTAATCTTTTGAAAACGTCTTTCTAACGCTCCATCTTTTTCTATATATTGACGATACTCATTTAAAGTAGTTGCTCCAATAACATGAATTTCTCCACGTGCAAGCATTGGTTTTAAAATATTTGAAGTATCCATTGCTCCTTCAGTTCTTCCAGTTCCTACAATAGTATGAATTTCATCAATAAACATTATTATAGAACCTTCACTTTTCTTAACTTCATTTAATACATTTTTTAATCTTTCTTCAAATTCTCCACGATACTTAGCCCCTGCTACTAAAGCAGCCATATCAAGCTCCCATACAATCTTATTTTTTAAACTACTTGGAACATCACCCTTAACTATTCTTAAAGCAAGTCCTTCTACAATCGCAGTTTTTCCTACTCCAGGTTCACCAATAAGAACTGGATTATTCTTAGTCTTTCTAGATAAAATTCTAGTAATACTACGTATTTCCTCATCCCTACCAATTACTGGATCTATCTTTCCTTTTTTTACATCTTGAGTGATATCACGTCCATATTTTTCTAAAACATTTTCTTCTTGTTCTTCATAATTATTATACATATTATCACCTCTCACGTACATTATACCACTATTTTAGCACTTGTCAATATAGAGTGCTAATTAGTCGTAAAAAAAAAAGAAAAGTATTATTTACTTCTCTTTAAAATCTTTTTATTATTGAAAACTAATAATCCACAAGCACCAATAATTAGTACTATAAAATATTTTAAAATATTATCGCCTGTATTTGGATTACTTTTACTCTTGCTTTCACCGTCCTTAGCATATTGATCTTTTATATCTTTTAAAGCTTTTTCTAAAATAGTATTAATTTCATCCTTAGTAGTTGCAGCCTCTATTTCTTCTATAGCTTTTTCTGCTATTTCTTTTACTTTACTACTTGCATCATTAGTAACACTATTATTTATTTTTTCAATAGCTAAACTACGAGTTTCTTCTAAAGTTTGTTTTTCACTAATTGCTTCTTTAACTTCTTCTAATACATTATTAACACCTGCTACTGTAGCTGCATTATCTATAGCCGCTTTAGCTTCATTTGCCATAGCCAATATTTCTTCACTTGGATTATCTCCAATCAATTCATCTATTTCAGCTTTAGCAAGACGTTTACTGTTTTCCAAAGTATATGCACTTAAAAATTCACTCACTATACTATCTATTTGACTTATACTAGTAGCAGCATTAATATCATCTAAAGCAGCAATAACCAAATCTCTTTGAACTTGATTAATACCAGTTACATTATAAGCACTAACTATATCAGCTTTAGCATCTTTATATTGTTGTAATAGAATTGCATCAGCTAAACCATCATATATACTCTGAGCTTCTGCAACAGTAGTTGCATTAGTTATAGCAGTAGCAGCATCTTCAATAATTTGTTTAACACCTGCACTACTATTTTCATTTGGAACTCTATAATTTGTATTTAAATCAGCTAAAATTTGTGTCTTAGTTGTTGTAACCTCTCCATTTCTAACAATCAAAATAGAGAAATTATTAGTTTCAGATAAAGTCCAAATTTCATTATACTCTCTATCTAATTGATCATAATCTATATGATACCAACCATTTTCAGCTTCAGGTGGATCAATTAATTCACCATTTATATAAACTTGATATTTATTATCAATCTCTGCTACTATACCTGCAGTTGTTGCAACAGCAATTGTTTCTATTCCTAAAGCTTCTTTATTCTCAGCTTGTGCATAGTTAATATTTAAAACACCTGCATAAGCATAATTCTTATGAGCATAATCATCTGAAGTATTAATTGTTGTATATGTATAACTAGTATAATCCGGATCATTCAACATCCAAGAATAATCAGATAATTTAGTTAATTGAATATTAGAAACTTCTATCTTATTTGCTGAATTAGGAAGAACACTAGTTCCTTCATATCCATTTTTACCTAAACCAAAATGTAAAGATGCATTACTATAATTAGCACTAGGAGTAAATATTCTTCTAACACTAACTGTACTATTTGCTGTTAAATCTTCTAGATAATTAGTAAAAAGTCCACCATCACAAGTATTTGCATTTGTACATAAAGAAATAAAATTTTTATATCTAGCTTTATCTGATTTAATATCAGCAGCAAAAATATATGTTTCACCTGCTGTTAAAGAAATATCTTTCATACTAACAGTAGCATCCCATTCTAAATTACCAATAGAACTCATATCCGCAATAAAATTATCAGAACCTGTTGATGTAAAATTTCCACTGGCCCCATTAACAAAACTAGACTTCCACTCTTTACCATCTAATAAATCAGTACTACCTAAAGCAGTAACTGGTATGAAACTTACTACATTAACTAAAAATAAAACAATTGTCATTAATGTTCTAAATACTTTTTTCATAGAACGCCTCTCTATCATTACGTCATTTTATACTCACATTATACAACAAGGTCCCCATTTTTTCAACTTTATTATTTATTATTGACATTTTAGTTTACAAAAACAAAAAAAACAATTCATTTGAATTGTTTCTATTCAAAAACTGGGGCGTCGTAAGGGAATCGAACCCTTGCATACTAGTGCCACAAACTAGCGTGTTAACCACTTCACCAACGACGCCATTTCTTATTGACTTTTTTATTTTATTATAAATATTAAAAAAAAGCAAGTATTTTTTAATAAATAGGTATTTAACCATACACAAATACCTAATAAGAATAAGTTACAAGGAAGGGAGAAAAATTATGTATAACTATTATTTTAATGAAAATATGTATAGATCAAATAATGATTTATACCGAAACACACCATCTCTTTATAATCCCACAGTTGGATTCAATAATGGCAATATGTTTAGTAATTTATATACACAATACAAAAATTATAAACCAGAAAACTTAATTCCTAAAAACGAAAGAGAAAAACTATTATTAGAATTATCTCAAATATCATTCGCCGCTCATGAACTAAAACTATATTTAGATTTAAACCCAAATGATAGTAGTATGTTAACTCTATTTAATGACTACACTAAAAAAGCTAATGCGTTAAGAAACGAATATGAATCAAAGTATGGCATATTAGAATCTAATAGCGATAACAATAATGAAACACCATTTGCTTGGGAAGAAGAAATGTGGCCATGGGAGGCGAAATTTAATGTTTAATTATAAAAAGAAATTACAATATCCAATAAATATAAAGAAAAAGGATTTAAGAATGGCTAAATACCTAGTAACTCAATATGGTGGTTCTAATGGAGAACTAGCAGCTGCTATAAGATATTTAAATCAAAGATATACTATGCCAGATAATAAAGGTAAAGCCCTACTTACTGATATTGGTACTGAAGAACTATCACATATAGAAATGATTTCTACTATGATATATCAATTAATGAAAGATGCTACTTTAGAAGAAATAAAAGAAGCTGGCCTAGATACCAATTATGCTGAACACAATAAAGCCCTATATCCAACAGATGCTAATGGAGTTCCATTCACTGCTACATATTTTGCTACTACAGGTGATGTTCTAGCTGACATTTCAGAAGACATGGCTGCAGAACAAAAAGCCAGAGCTGTTTATGAAAATCTAATCGATCTTACAGATGATCCAGATGTAATTGGTCCTCTACTTTGGTTAAGACAAAGAGAAATAGTTCATTTCACTAGATTCAAAGAATTATTTGAATACTATGAAAAAAAATTACATAACAAGAACAAAAATAAAGATAACATCATGAATAACGATATGATAAAAAATGGTACTATGAATAATAACATGATGAATACAGATATAATGAACAATAATCCTATGAATAATAATGGCATGATGTCAGAATTTATACTAGATCAATTTTTAATGAATAATAATATGTAAAAAAATAAAGTGTAGATATTCTACACTTTATTTTATTCAACAGTTACACTTTTAGCTAGGTTCTTTGGCTTATCTATATCACAATTTCTTAATTTAGCCACTTCATAAGCAATTAATTGTAATACAGGAACAACAAGTATTGGTTGTAAAAAAGAATTTATTTTAGGTACAACAATTTCTAAGTCATATCCCTTAATTTCTTCATTACTAATAATAATAACTAATGCTCCACGAGATTTAACTTCTTCTACATTAGAAATAGTTTTATCTTTAATCTTATCATCAGTTATAATCGCAAAAACTGGATAACCATCATTTATTAAAGAAATAGTTCCATGTTTTAATTCTCCTGCTTGATAAGCTTCACTATGAATATATGAAACCTCTTTTAATTTTAAACTACCTTCCATAGAAATAGCATAATCTATTTTTCTACCTATAAAGAAAATATCTTCTTTTTCATATATACTCTTAGCTATCTTTAAATAATCATCTCTTCTATCAAGTACTTCTTTTAAAAGTCTAGGTAAACCTCTAGCCTCTTCTACTACATCAATATCAACTAACTTTTTATCATAAGCAGTTTTATATGCAAGTAATGATAAAATACCAACTTGTAAAATATAAGCCTTAGTAGTAGCAACTGCTATTTCTGGACCTGCTTCTATAAATACTTGCATACTACTCTCTCTAGCTATTGTTGATGTTTTAACATTAACTATTGCTAATGTATCCACACCTTTTTCATTAGCCATTCTCATAGCAGCAATTGTATCTGCAGTTTCTCCTGATTGAGATATTAAAATAACTAAAGTTTTATTATTATAAATTATATTTTTATAACGATATTCACTAGCAACTTCAACATATACTCTAGTATTAGCATACTCTTCTAACAAACTACTACCAATTACTCCAGCATACATAGCACTACCACATGCTACTATATGAATTTCTTCATATTTAGTTAAATCTGGTAATAAATCTAAATTATCTAAATATGGTTTAAATGTTTTTTCTAAAACAACAGGCTCTTCCATTATTTCTTTCACCATATAATGATCATATCCACACTTATCATTATCCATACTACTAATATTAGTTATTAAGATTTCTTTTTCTACTTCATTACCATCCTTAACAATATTAATACTATTACTATATATTTCAGCTATTTCACCTTCTTCTAATAACATATATTTATTAGTATAATTAATAATAGCCGCTATATCACTAGCAATAAAATTATCATCATCACCTATTCCTACTATAAGTGGAGAATCCTTTCTTGTTGCATATAAAACATCTTTATCATTAAATAAAATACCAAGAGCATATGATCCTTTAACTATTCTAATTACTTTTTCTATAGTATTAATTGGATTACCATCATAATACTTATTAAGTAAAGTAGCAACAACTTCAGTATCAGTATCACTATTAAACTTAACTCCTTCATTAATTAATTCTTCCCTTAACTCTAGAGCATTCTCTATTATCCCATTATGTACAATAGTAACATTACCCACTTGATGAGGATGAGCATTTACTTCTGTTGGCTTACCATGAGTAGCCCATCTAGTATGAGCAATTCCTATATTAGAATCAATTAATTTACTATTATTAATCTTAGTCTCTAAATCCACTACTTTTCCTACGCTCTTAATAATTTGAACTTCTTCTTTATTTTTTAAAGCTATACCAGCAGAATCATACCCTCTATACTCTAAATTTTTAAGTCCCTTAACCAAAACCTCTTTAGGATGATTCTTACCAATATATCCTATTATTCCACACATATATTACCTCCATTAAATAGTATGATATATACTTTGTTATAATTTTAATTTTATTTTTTAATATATATCTAACGAATTACTAATCCGTAGTAGCATCCGCCGAATCTTTCGATAACTACTAACCTCGTCAACTATTAAAGTCCTGGCGCTCAAATGAATATACACTCCTTCTATCATTCATTCTATAATTAGTATAACAAAAAAAATGACATATGTCATTTTTACTCTGGTGTAGTATCTAAAAATTCATATACTGGATGAGATTCATTTTCTTTAGAAATTTCATCTTTAAACATTTCATCAAATATTGGCATAGATTTATTTATTACATCTGGATATATATTTTTACTTGTTGTTATAGCTTTTCTAAAATCTCCAATATGAACTTCTGTTCTATTATCAAATAAAGCATTTGAGAAAGCTTGTTGAATTATTGTTAAAGATACATCTGGATAACGTGCTCCTATTTCATATACTCTTTTATATTCACTAGTAATATCTGTAACAAACTCCATCATTTTTCTTTTTACAAATGATGAATATGCCATCTTAGCCCCTGTTCTAACTTCTATTTTTGGAAGTGTCCCTAAAAGTATTTGAATATTTTCTTCTCTTGTTGGTTCAAATATTTCTACTTTTTGAAAACGTCTAACAAAAGCTTTATCTCTTAGAATATATCTTTCATACTCTTCTGTAGTAGTTGCTCCTATTACTTTAATATCCCCTCTATCTAACGCAGGTTTAAACATATTAGCAAAGTCAAGTGCTTCACCCTTAGTACCCATTAAAGTATGTATTTCATCTATAAATAATATTAACTTAGTTTCATTCTTTAATTCATCAATAAGAGTTTGAATTTTTGCTTCACCTGTAACAGGATCTTGTCCAAGCATTGCAGATGTATTAATCTTAATAACTTGATAACCTTTTAAAGCATCTGGAACTCTATCATGTTGAATACGATAAGCAAGACCTTCAATAGTCGCAGTTTTACCAACACCAGGTTTACCAACTAAAATAGCTGATTTATCTGGAGTAAGTAATATTAATATTAATTGTTTAATTTGTTCATCTCTTCCAATAGCAGGATTAGTTATATAATCTCTTTCTTGAAAGTTTTCACCATAGTTTCCTAATACACTAATTCTTTTCTTCTTTATATCAAACTCTTCATTCATGTTATCTCTCCTCGCTATTATTATATCACAATTTATTCACAAAATCTTTTATATGTTTCTTTTAAATATTTCTTATTTAAAACCTTCTTCTCACCATAAATAGATAAATCTGTAAATACTTGCTCAAAAAACTTTGCAGTCTTCTTATTAATTCTATCCGGATTATAATTTTTAACCCAATGATTAAGTGGCTCAGTATCATCATATTTTTTTCCTTTATAATTCTTACCTGCAGCTATTTGATCACAAATACTTTCCACAGCATATTTATATGGTATAACCAAACATTTACCATTATCCATCCAGTATTCACCATGATGTTTATTACGACCTTTATGATGTAACCAGGCCATACTAATTCCTGTCTTTTTCCTACACTCAGATATAGGAGAATGAGTCCCTACATAATACTTAGCTCCTTCAAAAAATTCTACAAAAGAATATTTTGATAAATCATGAGTAAGCCCTTGATAATAAAGACCACATTTAAAACATAACTTCATAACTAATAATCTATGTTTAGTAATAGTTATAAAATGTCTAATGATATTCATACTCTCACCTACTCACTACAATTACTATCTAATTTTAAAGGAACCTTATATGTAATAATCTTATTATTAGTAGTTAAAACATTTATATCAATGTATAAACTACTATTTTTTAAATTCCTACAACTAGATTTATAATTATCAATATTAAATTCTATATCTTTTAATAATTCAGATAATTCCTTAGCATTATTACTATCATAATCTTTACTCTTATCTATTTTACCACATTGTGATATTTTTTTATCTATTTCATTATTATTTTCATATAATATACATTCAACAACATTATATTTATCTTTAATATTATTTTTATTTAAATACTCAATATCTGATATATAAATAGATTTTTTATCTTTAGAATAAGCTGCTACTCCTTTAACCTTCCAATCATTACTACTAGATTCTAAAGATGAAAAAATAAATTTATTACTACTTAAAAAATATACAATTATTAAACTAATTACAAATAATATACCTACTATAAGTAAAATAATCTTTAACTTATTATTTTTCTGTTTTTTTATATTTTCACCAGCTAATATAGATTCTATCTCAACATTAAATATTTTACTAATTTCTTTAATTAATTCAATATCAGGAATCCCTCTACCATTTTCCCACTTAGAAACAGCTTGTGCAGTAACACTAAGCTTATCTGCAAATTCTTTTTGAGTTAAACCATTATTTTTTCTTAATTCATAAATAAACTTACCTATTTTTTCTTGATTCATAGCTGTTTCCTCCTCCACCTAATTATAACAAAAAAAAGTGAATCAGTCACTTTCTTTATTAATATCTATTGGATTCACATGAATAACTGCTAAATATATTTCTGGAATATTTTTTATAATATCTTTTTCTAAATCATCTGCAATTCTGTGAGAATCAAATGTAGAAATCTTCCCATCCACAAATATAGTTAAAGAAATTTGATACTTATAACCTACAGGAGTAGCATTAAAATGATTAAATTTCTTGATTTCCTTATATTTATCAATTATTTTTAAAACCTCATCTTTTGTTTCTTTACTAATAGTCTTATCCATAAGTACATCATAACTTTCAATAAAAATTTTAATAGCTGTTATTAAAATCCAAAAACCTAACATACTACCAACAACACCATCGATAAAACCAATTCCAAAATAAGAAAGTATTGCAGATAATAAGTTAAAAGACGTTATTATACAATCATTTCTATGATCTTTAGAATTAGCTTCTATTAATAAATTTTTATATTTTTTAGAAACATTACTAGTATATAAATATAATATAAACTTAACAACAATAGTAACTATACATACAACTATTAACCATTTAGAAAAATGATAATTATTCTTAATAAATAAAGATTTTATCGAATCAACAATTACTTTAGATGCCATTAAAAACATCGCAATACTTATTAACATAGAATAAATATATTCAGCTTTTCCATGTCCTAAATCATGATCATCATCACTAGGTTTAGAAGCTATTTTATTCCCAACATAAGTAAGAATAGATGATAAAACATCTCCAGCACTATTGAAAAAATCTCCAATCATAGCTTGACTATTAGTAACAAATCCAATCGAACCCTTAATTATTAATAAGAATATATTACCTACTATCCCTAAAATACTAGCTATTTTAGCCTTCTTAAATCTATCCATCTTTTCATCTCTTTATCTTAATTTTTTCTTAAATACTTTTTGGTAATAACATTTACTACAAAGTGAGACATGCTCTACATTATTATATACTCCATCTATCTCTACTTCATCACCACTAAGTGTATATACACCATTTTCTTTTCTTCCATTAAATCTTGCTTTTTGACCACAACTACATAAAGGAACCATATCCAATTCATCTATATTATCAGCAAGCTCTATTAAACGTTTAGAGCCCTCAAATAATTCACCCTTAAAATTAGTTTTTAATCCATAACAAATCACTGGTAATGATATCTGTTTAGTAATCATAAACAAATCTTCTACTTGTCTAGCAGTTAAAAACTGTGCTCCATCTACTAAAATACAATTACAATCTTTTAATAATTCGCTATTCTTTTTAGATATAACTCTTTCATTAGGTTCAAGAATAATATCTACTTTTCTTTTACTTCCATTTCTAGATACAATACAATCTTTTCCCTTTGTATCGATACTAGATTTTAATACTACAACTTTCATTCCATTCTGTTCATAATTATATGCAACTTGTAATAAAGCATCTGTCTTACCACCTTTCATTGCGCTATAATAAAATGTTAATTTTTCCATAAGTACACCTCTAAATTTATTATAAAATATAATCTTAAAAATATCATCAAAAATAATAATTTATTTTTTTATTTTTACCTTAGGTGTAAATAATATTCTAAATGTATCATCATCAATACTCTTATGTTCTGCCAAATACTCTTTAACAGTAGACACATACTCATCTATCTTACTATCATCTACTCTAATACCTAAACTTTTCATCTTATCAATTATCGCATGATGTCCTGAATGAATTCCAATAACCATATTATCTTCTTCAATACCTAACATATTAGAATCTATTATTTCATAAGTAGCTTTATTTTGTTTAACACCATGTTGATGTATACCAGCTTCATGTTTAAAAGCATTACCACCAACTATTGGTTTATTATTTTGAACAACAGATCCAGTAATATCAACTAATTTTTTACTTGCTGGAATTATTTCACTAACATTAATATTAGTATCAGCATCATAATAATCTCCTCTTATTTTAAGAGCCATAACTATCTCTTCAAGTGCTGCATTACCTGCACGTTCACCGATACCATTAACAGTACATTCCACTTGAGAAATACCTGCTTCAATTCCAGAAAGTGTATTACTAACAGCCATACCTAAATCATTATGACAATGTGCTGAAAGTTCAACACCATCTATATTAGGAACATGACTTCTAATATATGTAATAATATCTTTATATTCCATAGGAGTAATATATCCTACAGTATCAGGAATATTAACTACATTAGCTCCACTTTCAATTGCTACACCAATAACTTGTGCCATAAATTCTTTATCACTACGAGTAGCATCTTCCAAAGAAAACTCAATATCATCGCATAAACTTTTAGCATAACTAACCATTTGTCTTACTTTTACTAGTACTTCTTCTCTACTCATATGAAGTTTATCTCTCATATGTATTTCAGAAGTCGCAATAAAAACATGAATACGTTTCTTCTTAGCATATTTAAGTGATTCATATGCTTTATCTATATCATTCTTATTACATCTAGCAAGCGATGTAATAATTGGATATTCTACATTCTTAGATATTTCTTGTATTGCACATAAATCTTTATCACTACTAGCTGCAAAACCAGCTTCTATTATATCTACATTTAATTTTTCAAGTACTTTTGCATACTCTACTTTCTCTTCTAAAGTCATACTACAACCAGGAGATTGTTCACCATCTCTAAGTGTTGTGTCAAATATTTTTATGTTTCTCATATTAACCCTCCCTAACAAAAAAATCTTAGTACCATAAAAGAAATACTAAGACTTTATAATATTATAAATATATTAACACTACGAATAAGCCTTATTATTTCTTAAAAAGAAAGTAATAAAGCTAGGAGTAAACTATTAACATTAACAACTATATTTTTCATAAGTTTTCTCCTCTCGTTTAACTAATTGTAACACCAATAAATATATGTGTCAAACACCATATATAAAATAATATATTTCTATAAACAAAAAAATGTCACTACTGTGACATTCATATTATTTCACTTTAACCGGTAACTTACTACTCTTAGTAGTCTCCTCTACTATAGTATATGTAGTTTTACCATTTAATTGTAAATCTAATTTACCTTTATTATGTATATTATTATCAACTGTTCCTGATTTTTGAGGATCTATACATAATTTAAAATAACCATCATAATTATAACCTTCATAACCAGAAATATAATCAGTAAAAGTATGATCTTGATTATCATAATCAAGTTCTGACACAACACCCTCTTTTACATACTCATATGCATTTGTTAATACAAATTCTTTAAAATCATTTTCATCAGTATCCTCTAATAATAAACTACCTTTTCTACCAGCTCTTGCAATTACACAAAGTTTACGTGCTATTCCATCTTCTGCTTCTAACTTATATTCTTGACCATTATAAGTAAAAGATACACCATACTCTGATTTAGAACCTTCTCCATCATCTAATTCAACTTTTCCTAAATGCCCAATTACCTCAAAATCCTCAATCTTATCAAAATCAACACTATAACCTTCCGCAACTTGGCTCTTTAAAACAGCCGTACTCATCGCAGTAATAGCACTATTACAAGTAGCTCTATCTCCATTATTATAAGCATTAATAAATATATTATCTAACTCTTTAAGATCCATATTTTTATCATCATAACTTACACCAGATAATAAATAATTATCAACATCAGTAACACTATCTTGTTCATTTAAAGCTTCAACAACTGAAGTTAAACTATAATCATTATAATTTTTATGACTATAATAATAAACAAAAGAACCTATAGCTACAAAAGCACCTATCCCAATAAGTTTATATCTAACATTATCTAAGAATTTAAATCTATTAATATTTAGATTATCCATCATAATCCCCCTTTTCATCGAGCACGACATATTATATCATACTCTAACAAATATGTCAAAATAACAAAAGAATAGTCATAAGACTATTCATATTTATTTTTAAAATAATTAATTAAAGAATTAACTTCTAAATCAGTACCACATACTCTCATAGCAACTTCACTTATATTATAAGTTCCACCATACTCATGTATATTCTGATTTAAAAATTCACTTATTTCTTTTATTCTACCTTCTCTTAATAAAGTATCTATATCGCCAACTTTACTATTTATAGTATTAAGTAACATTCCATCAAAAATAGAACCTAATAAGTATGATGGGAAATATCCAAATGATCCATCAGACCAATGCATATCTTGAAGTATTCCTTCACGATCACTAGTAACTTCTACTCCTAAATAATCATAATATTTCTTATTCCATACTTCTACTAAATCTTCAGCACTTAATTTATCATTAAATAAATCTCTTTCTATTTCATATCTAATAATTATATGCAGACAGTAAGTTAATTCATCTGCCTCTGTTCTAATTAAAGAAGCTTTAGCATCATTAAAATATTTAATAAACTCTTCTATATCCATATCAAGTTTTAACATACTCTTAATATCGTCATATATAGGTATAAAGAAATTTTTATTTCTACCTAACATATTCTCATAAAATCTAGACTGACTCTCATGAAGAGCATACTTATCAATATCATAACTTCCATATTTAGAAAGTATATCACTAATATTTTGTTCAAAAATACCATGACCACCTTCATGAATAACGGTAGATATATGATCGAATATATTACTCTTATTATTAAATGTAATTCTAACATCATTATTATTAAACTTAGAAGTATAACCATGGGAATAAATACCTAAAGTACCTCTACTATTATCAAAACCAATATAATCAAGTAAATATTTAGAAAGATTAATTAATAAATCATTGCTATACTCTTTATTATACTCTTTCAACTTATTACTCTTTAAATTCTTAACTAACTTAATAACTTCAGGTTTTAACTCTTCAAATAACTTATCAATAGTACTACTAGTAACACCTTCTTCATAATCATTTAACATTTCATCATATAAATTATTACTATTAGGATACATATATCTATAATACTTCTTAGTCATATCAATCATCTTAGTTAAATATGGTTTAAATATAGAATAATCATTTTTATCTTTAGCTTCTACCCAAGAATTTAAAGAATTACTCTTTAACTTTGCATACTCTTCATAAAAATCTTTAGGTACTCTAACAAACTTAGTATACTCATCTTTTAATTTAGTAATATATCTTTTTTCAACTTCATCTAAATCATTAAATTCCCCACTATTAATAACATTATCAATTAAATTAATATAATCTTTAGAAGTAACCAAATCAAAAACTTCTAACTCATATTTAGTACTAACATCTATTAAATAATCAAAAGATTTCTTTGGAGCAGTTGTATCCATTTCCCATCTAAGTACATTAATAACATAATTAATTTTATCAATTCTTTCTAAGTATTCTAATAAATTATTCATAATTCACCTCTTAATTATTATTAGCGTTATTTAATAATTTATTATAAATAATATCAAATTCTTTTAAAAATTTATTTATATCATCTTCAGTAGTAAGATGTGAAATACTAATTCTTATAGTATTATTAGCTAACTCTTCACTCTTAGTCAAAGCATACACTGGTTTAGACATCATATTATCCAAAGAACATGCTGTAGTAGTTGTAAGATATATTTCTTTTTCATTTAATTCTTTAATCATACTCTTACTACTAATACCGATTAAGCTAATATTCAAAGTACTAGGTATAGAATTAATAGGACTATTAATATGAACATGATCATAACCAGATAATTTATCTCTTAATAATTCATTTATTTTTTTATTATAATTATATCTATACTCTAAATTACTAGTTGCAAGTTCAAATGCTTTACCTAAAGCTACAACATTAGCAGTAACAGGAGTACCACTTCTAAAAATAGTAGTAGATTTTCCACCATGTATTATAGGCATTAACTTCTTATTATTTCTATTTACTAAGACTCCAAATCCATTTAATCCAAAGAATTTATGAGGAGCAAAAGTAATAAAATCTACATCATCATAGTTAATATTCACTTTTCCAATAGCTTGAGTTGCATCTGTATGAAAAGAACAATTAGGATATTCTTTTACTATCTTAGCAATTTCCTCTATTGGTTCAATAGTACCAACTTCTCCATCTACTGCACAAATACTAACTAATATTGTATTATCATCTAACTCTTCTCTAATCTTTTCTACATCAACAACACCTTTATCAGTTAATGGAATAACACTAACATCATATCCTAAATTAACTAAATAATTACAAGGAGCAACGATACTAGAATGTTCTACTGCAGATATAATTATTTTATTACCATTTTTCTTATTAGCTTCTACAAGACCCTTAATAACTAAATTATTAGATTCACTAGAACCACTAGTATAAATAACACTTTCACTACTAGTATTAAAATATTTACTAATATTTTCTGATACTAAATCAATTGCTTTCTTAGCATCTACTCCTGCTCCATGAGAACTATTAGGATTTCCAAAATACTTAATAGTTGCTTCATCAAAAGCACGTAACACTTCCCTATCTACAGGAGTATTAGCCGCATAATCTAAATAAATCATAAATACCTCCTAAAAATTTAACATTAACCAATCAGGTTTAAATATTAATAACAATCCCATAATAATCATAATAATAGCACTAATTAAAGTAGTTAATTTACTATACTTATTAGTAATACCAAATGCTTCTAAAGTACACATAGAAATAGTAAATACAACTATATCATCAAGCATATAACAAATAATATAAATTAATAAATAAATAAATTTTACTACTCCTTTAACATTATTAATAGTTAATAATTCATTAAACACCATAGGGAATCCTAAAGAACAAGCTAACTCTATTAAATTAACACTAATAGCAAGTGCCATAATACCAACAATAGATATTATAAAACTTTTACTACTTACTATATTTCTAATCTTAGTAATAATCTTTTTACGTTTTTTATCATCAACTACTACACAACCAGTCTCTTCTTTTCTAATCTTTAAATACTTATTAAAATTATAAATACCAGCACCAAGTATAAATAACGCAATTGCTATTTTTAAAATTGATACAGTAGCAACACTTATAATAAAATTAATACCTAACATAGATAAGAAATATACAAAACCTGATACAAATAAGAATATAAACCCAAGTATTAAACTTTTCTTTGTATCTTTCATTCCAAATAACATATTAATTAAGAATAACAATATCCACATAGCACATGGATTAAATCCATCTATTAAACCAAGTATAGCAGCAACCATAGGTATAGATACATTTCTCATATTAACTTTACCTAAAAATGGAATCTTTACTTCACTTTTATTTTCTATTTCTAAATAATCACAAATAGTATTTTCTATATTTGACTGAATAGTCTCAGAAAATCCAAAATAATACTTATCACCTATAATAGTAAATGGAACTCCATTAGCTTGAGTATCAAATCTTTTAGCAACTTCTTCCATTAATAAAGAATTATCTTTATCATACCAAACTTCATATGTATAAATATTTAATTTGTCGCCATACTCTTTACTAATACTCTTAAGCCACTTTTCTTCATCTCTACAATGAGGACATCCCTCTCCTCTAAATAAATATAAATTTACTTTTCCAGATTCTACTTTTTTATCTACTATATCATAAACTTCATCTTTATAATCTTTAGATAAAGCTAATGTATTAATAGGTAATAAAAACGATAATAATACTAATAAAACTAATAACTTCTTTTTCACACTACTTACCTCCAATAAATTCTACTATTTCATTATAATTTTTTTCTCCAACTATTCTGTTAATTTCAACTCCATCTTCTTCTAATATTAATACTGGTAATTTAGTACCAACATTATATTTTTCTACTTCCAAGTCAAAATCATAATCTAATTTTTCTATTTCAATATCAGTAATTTCTTCCTTGATCTTTTTTAAATCCTTAGACATAACTAAACAAGAAGGACACCATACTGCACTAACTACAACTAATTTTCTCATACTCTCTTCCTTTCGATATAATTATATATAAAATTTAAAAAAAAGAAAATAAACGTTTCGTTTATAAACAAAAAAATAAGGCATATAGCCTTATATAATATATTGTTTAATCTTTTCTTTAAATTTATCTTTTTTTCTAATATTAGAAATTGTTTTAAGTTCTAACTGACGAATTCTTTCTCTACTTACATCAAACATTTGACTTATTACTTCAAATGTTTTTTCTTCATTATCTGAAAAACCATATTTTAAAGATATTAATTCTTGCTCATAATAAGATAATTCTAAATGTTCAAAATCTCTATCTACTAAGTATTTAACTTGTTCAGGATTTCTTTTTACTTTTTCAACAGTATTTTTTATATCATTTAAAATAGTTTCTCCACTTCTATTTTGTGTTTTAAGTATTTCTACTATTTCTTCATCTGTCTTACTACCATCTAAATCAAGTCCAAATCTTAATCTTAATACTTCCCTATCTCTAGGTTTAATTTTTGAAGCACTAAAAATTTCTTCTATTAAATCTTTCATTTCAACATTATCATATTCTAATTCTGGATTTGAACTTTCATTTGGATCAACAACAGAGTCTATTACTGTTCTACTTCTATCTCCATCTTCTGCATTAACAACAGCATCCAAACTACCTGCATCATTTATATTTTTATTCAAAGTTCTTACTAAATCTAAGCAAGTATCTATTCTTAATCTTTCTAAATCACTTAAGAAATTTAAATCATATGAATTATCAAATCTTTTAATTACTTTTGATTCTTTATATACATCATCTGTATCATCTATACTCGTTTTTCTTTTTCTGTCCTCATATTTACCATATTTCTTTATATAATGTACTCTTAACTCTTCTTCTATATTAGAACAATTATCAAAACTATAAATAGAATCTTCTGGTTGTTGAAAATACTCATTAAAATAATTATCACAAATATAATTAGCCATTTCTAAATCACTAGGTTCTCTTCCATACATTTCTTGATATCTAATACGATGAACACGATATTTAGTTAATCTTTCATATACATGTACTGGTAATCTAATAATTCTAGAATCATTAGCTAATGCTCTAGTAATACCTTGTCTTATCCACCATGTTGCATATGTTGCAAATTTATTACCCTTATCAACATCAAATTTTTCTACAGCTTTTAATAACCCTTCATTACCTTCTTGAATTAAATCATTAAAAGAAAGTCCTCTACCTTTATATTTCTTAGCTATACAAACAACTAATCTAAGATTAGCTTCTGCTAATCTTTTTTTAGCAGAAACATCACCACTTTTAACTAATTTAGCTAACTGAATTTCTTCTTCAGTATTCAATAATGGTATTTTACTTATTTCATTTAAATATAATTTAAAATTATCCGTTAAATCACAATTACTAGTATCTTCATAAATAATTCTCAAATTATTCTTTGCATAATCAAATAGTAAATCATTAACAACATCTATTTTTGATATAGATTCTAAATCTACAAAATCAATAGTAGTAGTACCACCAAAAACTTCTGCAACCATAGATTGAATATTAGAATCACTACTAAAATTTTCAACTTCTTCTAAACTATACTCTTTATTTCGAAATTTAGATTCTAACCTTTTCAATGCGTCTTTATTAATCATAAAAAACACCTTCCCCTTAACCGGCCATTATTCTAACAAAAAACGACTATTTTGTCAATAATCGTTATTTTTTTAATATAGAATTTTTTAATTTAATAAGTGGTGTTTCTAAAATACTCTGATCTATAACATATAAGGCATATATTATACCAGTAATAATACTAATTATATTTAAAGAAAATATTATTAATAAAGATGCTGCTAAAGAAGTAATATGAGTATATTTCCATTTAATAATATAACCATATATACTAAATCCTAATAATATAAATTGACTAATAAATAATATTAAACTTAAAACTCCACTCAATATTAAAGAACCACTAGTTAATAATATAATATTAGAAATTAAATTTATTACTAACACTACAATAGTAGAAATTAAAGCTTTCTTAACTACTGCATTATCATTATAATCATTCTTAAAATCTATTATAGAATCTAATTCACCTAATTCAACTTTTTCACGTTTTTTAACTTCTATACTCGTATCACTACTAAAACGATCATTATTATTAGTATTACCACTTATTTTTAAAATAGGTTCCCATTTTTCTCCAGGTTTACCAGGAAGTATTCCACAATATACTTCTAAACTAGGATTATTAAGTTTTTCCTTCATACTAGGAGAAAATGTTTCTGCACACTTAATAACTGTATCATCATACTCGAAAAAACCTTTATAAAAAATAATCTTATTATCAATAACAAAACCCCTAATAACATTATCAAAATTACTAGCATCAAATCCTAAAGAAACATACCACTCCTTATGATCCATATTACTATTAGATAAATATAATACTTGATTATCCACAATCATAAATAAAATTTTACTATCCATATTAACACCTACTCTATAACAATTATACAAATACAAATAAAAAGAAGCAACTATTTTTGCTTCTTAATAATACTAAATTATTTTTGAATATCACTTAAAGGTACTTCAATAACAGGACGAACACCAGCGGTTAGATTAGCATAAAATACAGTTAGGAGTCTTGCATTAGCATTACTTTTAACAACCCAGACGCCATCTTCAATTCTTGGAGATAAAGACGGTTGAGTTGACTCAAGCCAATAATAATCGGGGTATGACGGTGTTGTATATTGGGTATTATCCAAAAAGTATGAGCAATTATCCAAGTATCCTTCTGCCATTACATCACCAGTACCACATGCTGTTACTAATTCTTGATATGTAAGTAATCTTGCTGCATATCCTTCATACGAAAAACCACTTTTTATAACTGAACCTGATGAATCCTTTATGTTTCTAATTGCATCTGATAAACTTACATTTTTCCATTGACTAGTTGTTGGCAATTGTGTTTTAGCATCTATTGGTCCATCATATATACTGTAAGATGAATCATAACTATATTCATCAACGTTGTTAGCAATGCCTCCAATTACGTTACTATTATAAATTAGTACTCCATAATTATTATTAGTATCTAGTGGTGATATATAATAGAATCTTTCTGTAGCTGCATCAAATGTTCCATCACCATTTACATCACAATCAAATGCATCTCCAGCATTAAGAGTATTTCCACTTCCTAGGTTACCAAATGTATGTGTTCCATCATTATGAAGAGTTGTTGCTCTTTTACATACAGAATTATCTCTTACTGCTATTGCACTACCATCTGCTTGAACGTATTGTACACTAAAAGTTAATGTTACTTGTTGATTTGTGCTTGGTAGATCACTTGCACTTAAATCTTTCTTATATTCTACTCTTACTTTAATTGTTTCACTTCCTGTTGTCGCATCTAATTTTTGATATTGTGCAATTGGTGTACCATCACTATATGTAATACTATATATCATATACTTTTGTTGTGCTGTAGTTAATCCTGTATTTGATACTGTACTTATCATCGCATCAATACTTCCTTTATTTACTGCATCTACTGTAAACTCATAAAAATCTCCTGGTTTTTGTAGAGTTACAGTATAATTTACTGCAGTTTTATTAGTATCAATTCCTGCACTTGTAGCTGTAACACTTCCACTAGTAGGTGTGAAGTTTTCAAAATGAACATCCCAACTGTTTTCTTTAATTGTTGCATTACCAGTAATATTTAAAGTACTATTCAAGAATGCATAACCCATTCCAATAGCTAAAGCTAATACAAATATTATGGCAATATAAATTTGTTTCTTATCATTTCTTTTTTTCATATTATCCTCCTATTATTTATACTTAAAGTATATCATTAAAAAAAATAAATTCAAGAAAAAAGTAGATATGTTTATCTACTAATTTAATTACTTGATTTTACTTTATTTAAAGTATCTGAAATATTAGAAGAATCTACATTATTAACATTATACCAACCATACTTAACCATCTCATCATATGTATTAGCTTGACAGTTAAGTATATCATTTAAACTATTTTTAAGTACTTCTCTAACATCATTATTAGAACTTTCTAAAGTACCATGAATAAACACTTCAACAGTACTTTTTAATACTAATAAATAATTCTCTATCATTAATTTATCATCCATTAGACTTTTCCTCCAATAATTCCATTAAATTATCCAAAATATTAGTATGAACATTAACTTCATCTTCAATAAAACTAACTAAGTTTTCATCACTTAAACTATTAATCATATTATTACATATTTTAATAATACTTTCTTCATGACTAATAGAATCTTCTAAATAAGATAATTCTTTTTGTGTCATATTATTTCCTCCCTTTACTAATATGAACATATTCTTTACATATATACATCTAACTTACTTGCGAATAATTTTAAGATATGATAACGTATAATAAAGGTGATTACATGAAGTGTTATATAGATTTTTATTATGATAATAATAATGAATTAGTTGCAGAAATACATAAACAAGGAAAACATAAAACTGTAACATATAAAAGACATGTTAATAAATTAATTGAAATAGCCGAAAAACATGGATATAAAATTAATGGTGAATGTAGAATTGAAGACAGAGTAATTACAATTACTCAAGAATTCGATAGATATATGCATAAACAAAGAAATAAATTACGAATATTAGGTAATATTACTGATGATTTAATATTATCTCGTATTGATCCTACTACAAAGAAAAAAATTGCTATGGGAACATTAGTAGCTGCATTAACTATCGGAACTGGAATTGGTATTACCCAAACAATGTCTAATGCAGAAACAACAATTACTACTGAAACAGAAACTGTAAATGATGATATAGAAACAACTACTATAGCTGAAGATATAAAAATTGAAGAAGTTGAAAATAATAGTGATTTAGATGAATTACTTAATGAAAGTTCATTCCACTATTCTTACGAAGATAGATCAAATGATAATAAAATAAATAATTGTAAAAGATATGAAGATATTTTTGAAAAGTATGCTCATATGTACGGATTAGATAAAAACTTACTAATGGCATTATCTGCTCAAGAAAGTTCAGGAGATCACTATAATAACTTATATAACGGTCCTGCCTGTGGAATAATGCAAATAGAAAAACAAGTTCATATCGGAACTAATACATCTGCATATAATTTTAATACTAATAACATGGAAACAATTACTATAACTGAAGATAGTTTAAATAACCTAGACACTAATATAAAAATAGGTGCCATGCTCTTACGCCAATCTATAGAAAAATATAATTATAATATTCCACTTGCTCTACAAACATATAACTTTGGTCAAGGAAACATGAATAAAGTATTAGATACTTGTAGTCAACAAGAAAACATCAGTGTAGAAGAAATGACAAATACTCCAACATACAATAATTGGTTAAATTATAGAAACTTTTTAAATATTGGAGATCCAGAATATGTAGAACATGTATTTAGTTTCTTAGAAAACAAAGAAACAATAACAGTACTAGATAGAAACTCTAAACAAATAAAAATAAAACTTATAAACGACTATGAAAAAGGTAAACATTATTAATGTTTACCTTTTATTTCTTATAAAACACTATTACAATACACAATTATTGCTCTCTTCAGGGGGTTGTGATTTTGGGAAATTAAAACCTTTGTTATACCGCATTTTGCCTTATTTTACGCCATTTGCGCCTATTTGCATCTTGTTGCAAATAAGTGTTTTTTTGTAATTTTGTATCTAAAATCGTACCTGAGTTTTTATAAAAATAAGATAATATAAGGGCTTCAAGAAGTTTTACTCTCTTCCGGAGAAGAAGAGCAACAAAAAAGAATGTTGTTATTTAACATTCTTTATTTTTTCTTTAAAATATTCACTTAGATGCTTATCAGTACAATATACATAACATCCATTCATTCCTCTTGTCATTAAAGTTCTGTATGTATTCTTAATAATAGAATCAGCTACTCTGTTCGCTTCTTCCTGTCCATCCTCTTTAGCTATTTTATTAATTCCCTTTAATGATTGATCTGTTGATGCTCTCTTTTTATAATCAGTTACAATATGATCATCTTCATATCTTATATCATCACCAATAATAACTCCAACATAATCAAATTCTAATCCTTGACATGTATGAATACATCCTATTTCATTTACTGACATTGGATCAATTGCCCAAGTTTGTGAATTACCTAAATTCCAACTTATTTCAAAATTATATTCAGGTATAACAATATCGTGAATATCGGTATTATTCTTTCCTTCGCTTATCCAATTCCAACAATAACCTGCAACCATTCTAGATTTGTTATTTTCTCTATTCTTTTCTTCTATTAATCTTCTAACTTCATTTGGATCATCTAACACTCTAAAATCGTAATCAAAATCCATATCATCAAAATTAGCAGTGTTTCTAATTTCTAATAAATTATCTAACCATGATAAGTATCCATCTGAACCATTACACCTAAATTGACTTTCAAGTTCTACTATTCTAATTCCTGCTCCTAATTCTTGAGCATATTTCTTTATTTCATCAACTGATCCAATATCTTTTAAAGTTACTTTTTGATCTTCATCAATAAAGAATATAGAAAAATTAGATGCATTAATAATTTCTTTAATTTGATTTTCTCCTAAGTTTTGGAACATTCCAGACTTAGCATTTAATCTATGAGCTTCGTCTACAACTAAAACATTAACTTCATTTGTTTCTGCTTCAGTAAATTGTCCTGATCCTTGGAATAAATTATTGATATATGTCATTTTAAATGAACCTTTTAATTTATCTCTAAATACCGCTCTAGGAGCTGCATTCTTTGTAACATAGAAGCTTGTCATTCCTCTTTTAGTTAATTCAACTAATAAGTTAATTGCTAATACTGATTTGCCAGTACCAGGTCCACCTTGAACTACTAAGACATTTTTACTATTACTTGAAACTGTATCGATTGCCATTCTTATAGCATCTTCATAAATTACTTTTTGCTCATCAATCATATTAAATTCTTTGTTGCCATGTAACATCTTTGCCAATGAATCTTGTAATCTTTTTGAAGGTCTAATCTTACCATTTTCAATCTTATAAAGTAATTCTCTATCATCACCTTCAACAATATATTTTTTAATAAACTTTCTAAATTTTTCAAAATCATTAGTTCCAAACATAGGAGCTTCATTTATATATTCTTGATATTGACTACTACAAATAGGATCATCATCTTTTAAATCATAATTATGTAAAAATGCACAAGGATATAATCCAATATCATCTAATTGAACTGTTTCATTAAAGTCTTTAATCAAATTAGCATAGCTCATTGCTTGATAAGATGGATGTGCTACTTCTCTAATTCCTCCACCAGTAAAAGTAGATACTATAGCATCTTTACCTTCAACTGCGGTACAAGTTTCCCATTGTTTTAATTCTATTATAATAACCGAATCTTTTTTATTATTATCTCGACCCGATAATATAAAATCTATTCTTTTAGAAGTTGTGGGGATATTAAACTCAATAGCTACACCAGCATTATCTGGTATTTCTCTGTCATCTAATACGCCTCTCATATATTGCATAGAGTTCTTCCATGAATTCAATTGAGATTCACTTGTTTTTCCAAAGAACTGTTTATATCTATCATATATTTTATCTACAATTCTATTCAAATTAACATCATCAATAAAACCCGATTTAATTCCTTCATACACTAACATAAACACTACTCCTTTACATATTTTTTATAAATTTAAGTTCATCCGGTTTTGATAACCATAGTTTTAATATGTCATTTAATATACGTTCGGATAAAGCATAAGAAAATTTAACAATTATAATTTTTTTATGCATTTTAGATTCTCTATCAATACTTGGATAATTTAAATCTGGTAATGTATTTTTCAAGTTACCAAAGTCACTGAATAATTTTTTAGTATTACCGTGAACTATATCAGATCGAATATTATATAAATAGTCAAGTTCAGTTATACAATTTTTTAGTTTATAATTCTCGTTCCCATTAATTAGAAATAAAGCTGTTTTACGGACAAATTCTTTAGCTATATTTTTATCTTTATCACCATTAATTATTAGACTTTCGATTATCAATATATTATTTATTAATAAATTTGGTTTAAATCCATTTGTTATATTGTACATTTCAATTATTTCAATGAATCTAAAAATCTCATCCGCGTCTAATTTTGAAAAAAATTCATACATAATTTCACAATACATCTTTAAACTCTTTGACGAAACGAGCAAATGAGAACTAGGGTTTGAACAGTCATTGAATAAATATTTAGCAATTATTTCCTCTTCTGCAGTAAAATTAAATCGTTTCGAAAGAAACAGAGGTCTATCATTTTTTAAATCAATTGTTTTTTTATCATAAATAAATGATAACCCTATAAATTGTTTTAAAAATATATTAAAATCTTCTGGCTCAATATATTTTTTTAATTTTTCTTCATTTATATCAATAACCATTATTTTATCTAATAAATCATCTACCGATTTATGGAATACCGGTTTTTTTTCATGAAAACGCCACTCACTCAATAAGAATTCTATAATATTATCTTTAGATTCAAGTTCAATTTTTATTTTACGAAAACGTGATCTATCATTATCATACACTCTAATACAATTATTAAACTCCTTTTTTAATCTATATACTTTTTGATATCTACTCAAAAAATTTTTTTCTTCTTCAACATTTAACTTCCTAAAAGTCAATCCTAACTTTGAAAAATCGATTTCAAAATCTGTTATTCCATTTGTATATACATAATACATTTTATCACCTACAACTTTGTATATTTTGTGCTAACGCCTTTTGCTTTTTCAACGGGGTATTTCTTAGCAGTCTTTTCCATCTTGTCTAAAACAATTTGTTTAGGATCAACACCTAACTTATTTGCCATTTGAATACAATAATTTAAAACATCTGCAAGTTCTTCTTTTACTTCTTCTAAATCATAATTATCATTCCATTGAAAACATTCTAATAATTCTCCAGCTTCAATACTAATACTCTTAGCTAAATTAACTGGAGAATGAAATTGATCCCAATCTCTTTCCTTATTAAATCTTTCAATCTTTTCTTGCAATTCTTTCATAAAGATACACCTCTATTTAATTATAACATAAAATTACGGTTTAACCGTAATTTCTAGTTCAATAATTAGTATTTTGCTCTCTTCCCCCAGTTCCTCAAAAAATGGCAATTCTCAGGTACACAAGACCGTATGTAAATTCGTACCTGGATGGTCCTAGTTATTAATTTGTTGTAAGAGGTAAAACCCTTATAAACACTGATAAATAAAGGCTAAAGCAAGGAAAAAGAACCATTAAATTACGGTTCTTATGGGGAAGAAAGCAAATTTATAGACTAATTTGATTATTTGATTATTCTATTATTTTAACTAATATACAATTATTTATTAACTAAATTATCGTTTATCTTTTTCATTTTTCTTTTCTTTTAATATATTATATATTTCTTGAGTACTTTTATAAGATAAGTTTTTATCCCCTGCATACTCTACAAACTCTTTTATTATTTCATCTACATTATTAGAGTTAACTCTATCTTTAATAATATATTTAACAACATCTAATCTTTCTTTCCATATTAGTGTCATTAAACATTGAGCAAGTATTTTATTTGATAATGTATTCTTTTTATATAAATCTAAAACAATTTCATCTGTAATAGTTCTAGGATTTGTTACTATTATTTTATTTGATCTAAATATACCTTTTTCTTGATCAACATTTATAACTTCTGCATCATCTGGAATTATAACATCATATATTGTATCTCCTCTATGAAGCCATCTTAATATTTTATCTTCTGTCCCAAAATTAAATCCTCCCATTTCTTCTGGATCTAAATTATTTAGATTCCATTTTTCTGCAATATTAACTTCATCTAATTTATAATTAAAACCTCCTGCATTAGATCTTAGTCCATCCATTACTCTTACATACTTATTCATTATTATCACCGCTTAGTCAACATTTATTATTTCATATTTTCTAGTTCCAAATCCTAATCTTTCTGCTGCTTCTATCGTATGAATACCATTTCTTGAGTTTACTCTTTCTAAGAAATGTTCTTTTCCTGGATCATCAGAATTAATTACTAAATCAATACAAGCTTGATCTATAGCAATAGGATCTAAACTAGCTAATATTCCAATATCTTTCATACATGGATCTTCTGCTACTGCACAACAATCACAATCAACACTCATATTACACATAATATTTATAAATGCCATATTACCTTTAAAGTAATCTACTACTGCAGATGCAGCATCTGCCATACTTTCTAAAAAGTCGTTTTGTGCAGGTAAATTATCCCATAAAGTATATTGATCTTTATTGGTACCAGCTGAATGAATCCAAGCTTTACCAACTGAAGATGCACAACCAATTGATAATTGTTTTAATGCTCCACCATATCCACCCATTGGATGCCCTTTAAAATGTGATATAACTAACATTGAATCATAATTTTCTATATTCTTACCTAAATAATCTTCTTTTAAATGATATCCATTCTTTATTGGTACAGATATATCTGGTCCTTCTGCATCCATCAAATCAACATCAAAAATACTATTCCATCCATGTTTTTCAATAGTCTTTAAATGTTTTTCTGTAGTATTTCTTTCCCCACTATAAGCAGTATTACACTCAACTATTGTACCATTTACATATTCTACCATAGGCTTCATAAATTCAGGTCTTAAATAATTTTGATTACCCTCTTCTCCAGAATGAACTTTTACCGCAACGTTACCTTCTAATTCTATATTTAACATCTTATATAACTTTACAACATTCTCTGGTGTTATTTCCTTACAAAAATATACTTTAGCTTTTTCCATAACTATACTCCTCTCTTTTATTAAATCCATGATTCTATTTTTGTTTTAGAATTCTTAGCTTCTGTTCCTTTAATAGCAATTGCATCATCTAATACATTAGCACCCTTACATATTCTTTTTACATCATCTACTACATTAGCAAGTCCAGACCCTTCATGTGTAGTTACAACTCTAATAATCTTATTAGTAAAATCCAAATCTTTAATAGCAGTTTCTACCTCTGGTGCATATGTTCCCCAATATATTGGACTCATTATATAAATAACCTCATAAGTTGATATATCTCCTATTTCTTCTTTAATAGGAGCATTTCCTATTCTCATCTTTGCTTCTTTTATACATGTATCATAATCTTTAGCATAAGGAATTAAAGGTTCTACTTTAAACATATCTGCCCCTGTTAAATCTCTAACATACTCTGCAACATACTCTGTATTACCCTTATCAATATACCCAACTGCATAATTTTCATCAGCTCTACTAAAATAAATAATTAAACTCTTCTTATCCTTCATATTATCTCCTTTTAATTGAATAGTTTATTACTTCTTTACATTTTTTTAAATCAAAAGCCATAATTACTCTCCAATCATATATGATTTATTATATCACAAAAACATATAGAAAGAGTTATATGAATATGATATACTTTAAAAGTATTATTTACAAGGAGGAAAGAAAAATGGAAGAATTTAATACATTAGAAAAAGTAGAAGAACTATTTAAGAAAAATAATTACAACGGAACAGAAAACAATTACTTTATCGCATTTAATGATTTAACTAAAAATTCAGGATTTGTAAGAGGATCAGAATACCCTTACTTTGCTGTATTAATCAACGAAACAGAAAACGGATTTGGATTAATATATTTAACATATAAAGCATTATCATTTAAATTAGATTTTTCAAAACTACAAATAATGGAAAATAAATTTGAAATTATTAATAAAGAAGATATTCAAAGTATTAAAGTTAAAAACTATGCTCTATTAAATTCTAAAAAGAAAAAAATAGAAATAAAAACTACTAAAAAAAGAATTCATTACTTATATGCTTGCGTAGATCAACCAGAAATTCCATATCATAATGAAGCTTTTGCTAAATTCTTAGAAAAATATTCTAAATAAGAACTAAAAAAGTTCTTTTTTTTTATAAAAAAAGAAAGTCTTAATTAAATAACAGACTCTCTATAATAACTTGTTTGATCACTACCAATTTTTTCATATAAAGTTTTTACATCTAATTCTTCCATATTAATCATCCTATAAAGAATTATATTATAAATAATTAAATATACCTACGCTAAAAAAGAAGACACATTTAATTTCTGATTAAATTATTTTATAAACTAACAGTTTGTTCTATTTTTTTACTTCATATTTAAGCATATTCGAAATTATTCCACAAAATAATGAAAAATATAATATATTATTAGATATACTCTTAAAAATAGAATCATCCCATGCGTCTCTATATAACCAATTGAAATACATATGAACAAAAAATAATACAACAATAATTACAAAACATATAATACTAATTATATCTAAAAATTTTAGTGTATCATCTACTTTCTTCTTTAAAAGAATAAAATTTTCTTCTGCTTTATTAATATAATTTATTTGTTCTATTTTTTCACCAGATAAAAGTTCATTAACACTAATACCTAATTCATTACATAAATCTTTTAAAAGAGAATAATCTGGCATTGTCTTACCATTTTCCCATCTACTTATTGATTTACTTGTAACACCTAATTTTTCTGCCAATTCTTCTTGTGTTACTTTTTTATTTTTTCTACATTCAGTAATAAACTTTCCTATTTTCACTTGATTCATATTATCATTCCTTTCACAAATAAATTATATACTATATATCAACTATTTTACAGGACAGAAATTGAGAATTTTAAATTTTATATATAATATTCCAAAAAAAAGCGAGGACACATTAGATCGTATCCTCTTCAGGGGGTTCGGTTGAATATACTCTCACATTTAGACCGTGAGAGATATCGGCGTGACATGTATCACGCATCTTAATCATACGGGATATTTTAGAAAAAGTCAATTACCTAAATCAAAATTTTTTTTAGTTTACACTAGGGTAATAATTCATACTCTCTTTTATACTCTTTCATACCAACACTTTCAATAAATTTAACACCCTCATCATTAAAATTATAAACATCAAATTTAATATTATATACTTTTCTTTTCTTAGCATATTCTTTTGCATAATTAAATAATTTAGTACCAATACCACATCTTCTATACTCTTCTTTAACCGCAATCTTTTTAATAACTAAAGAATTTATATAATTATATCTAATATCACCATAAGTACTAGTAACTTCTAATTCTAACATACCAACTATCTCTTTATTAAATTCATAAACTAAACACATAGTATCATTCTTATTACTAACTATTTGATAAAAATCATTTTGAGTATATCCACCACTTAAAGGAAATATATCTTTTCTAGAAAAATGATTCTTTCTAATAATTAAATCAGATATTTTCTTAACTGCTTTAAAATCATTAAATTCTGCTTTTCTAATTATTCCATCTTCTATATTATCTTTCTTCCCAATAGTAATAATTGGCACTAAAACTTCATCTTCACATATACCAGCATGATGTGATTTAAATATAGGATCTCCTTCTTTATAACTATTATATTTTATATATTTATCACCAATACCTACTGATAAATAATCTCCTAATGCACTATCAAAATATTTATTATAAGTACCTTCTCCAAAGAACTTATTATCTATTACTTCTTGCTTAGTATATAACTTAAATTTATCTTTAAAATATTTATTAAATAATTCTTCAAACTCTTTATTTTTATTACTCTTTATTTTATAAGCTGTTGCTCTAGAATCAATAGAAGTAGTTCTTTCTAATAAATTATAAATATCACTATAATCTTCTAAATATATAGGACTACAATTAATATGTCCATGATCTGCAGTAACTATTAATAAAGTATCCTCTAAATTATTAACTAACTCTTCTACATCATTATTAAATTTATTAATCATATCATGTATTTTAAGATCATCTACTCCATACTCATGTAAACTATAATCAGGCTCATCTACATAAGCATAAATAAACTTCTTACCATCTAATTTAGATAAATTAACAATTTGTTTATACAACATATCTAAATCTTCATATGCACCTACTCCAAAAGGAAATAAACTATATGCACTATACTCTGTTTCATTATTAATTAATTCTATAATAGATTTATACTTAAGTTTTTCTTTTATATCTATATCAAGTACTTCTTTAGTATCTTTTACAGTATTCTTAAATACACTAACTGTTTTATCTATATCATCAAAATATACATCCCAACCTAAATATCCATGTTCACATGGATTTAATCCACTAAGTATTGATGTAGTCGCAGCTGCGGTAGTAGCTGGAAATACTGAATCAATATCACATAATTTATTTTTTAATAAAAATGAATCTTTATCTAATACTTTATCAAGTACTAAAGAACCCATTCCATCATATAATAAAATAATTACATTCTTATAATCTTTTTCTAATACTCTATCTAGACTACTAATAGTATTATGATAAGTCTTAATACCAAAATTCTTTAATATAGAATTACTCAAATTAGTTAAACAATTATTATAATTAGGAAATATAGTTTTCATAAAGTCACCCTCTTACTTAGATTTTAACATAAAAAAAAATAAATATATAGATATACTATATATTTATCCTTTAGTAATAGAATTAATTAACTTAATTTTTAATTCATCATTATTAGTATCTTTATTTAAAAGATATTCTCTAGAATCTTTCTTAGCTTGTAATAAGATTTTATAATCTTCTCTTATATTAGCTATCTTAAATGCCATATCTCCACTTTGTTTAGTACCAAATAAATCCCCATGACCTCTAAGTTTAAAATCCTCTTCACTTATTTCAAACCCATCATCTACTCGTTCCATAATCTTTAATCTTTCAGTATCACTATCACTAATTAATATACATTGTGACTTAGATGTACCTCTACCTACACGACCTCTTAATTGATGTAATGTAGATAGACCAAATCTATCTGCATCAAATATAACCATAGTAGTAGCATTAGGAACATCTACCCCTACTTCTATTACAGTAGTAGAAATAAGTATTTGTACATCCCCTGCTTTAAATTTATTCATGATCATATCTTTAGCAGCACCAGCCATCTTACCATGAACTATATCTATATTATACATATCTTTAAATGCTAATTTCATTTGATCTTTTAAGTTATTTACATTAGTTAAATCTGAAGTTTCACTTTCTTCTATTAATGGAGCAATTACATATACTTGATGTTTATTTTTTAACTCTTCATACATAAGCTCTAAAACATCTTTAATCTCACTATTTTTCTTAACCATAGTATCTATTTTTTGTCTACCCATAGGTTTTTCTTTTATTGTAGATACATCCATATCTCCAAATATAGTAAGTGCATATGTTCTAGGTATTGGAGTTGCACTCATATAAAGTACATCAGGCCTTTTACCTTTATTTTGTAAATTAGCTCTTTGATGAACACCAAATCTATGTTGTTCATCTGTTATAACTAAACCTAAATTATTATATAGAACTTCTTCTTGAATTAAAGCATGAGTACCAACTACCATATTAATACTTCCATCTTTTAATCCATCATATATTCTACTTTTCTCTTTCTTAGTAGTAGATCCAGTAAGTAATTCCACAACTATATCAGTACCTTTTAAGAAATTAATTAAATTATTATAATGTTGATTCGCAAGTATTTCAGTAGGTGCCATTAACGCACTTTGATATCCACTTAAATAGTTAGCTACCATTCCTACAAAAGAAACAATAGTTTTACCACTACCAACATCACCTTGTAATAATCTATTCATTCTGTGATTTGCTTCTAAATCACTAACAATCTCATCAATTGCTTTTAATTGATCAGATGTTAATTCAAATGGAATACTCTTAATAAATTTATCAAGTTCATCTTTATCTATATTTCTTTCTAATCCCTGATTCTTCTTTTTATTCTGAGCTTTTAAATAATTAATCTTAAACATAAATGCAAATAACTCTTCATACTTAAGTCTTATAGTAACTTCTTTTAATTTTTCTTCTGTTGATGGATTATGTATTAAATTTAAAGATGTTTTCTTATTAGAAAAATTATATTTTTCTAAATACTCACTTGGTATATAATCTGGTATTTCTTTACCATAAAAAAGTAAAGCCATATTTATATAAGTTGACAAATTTTTATTAGTAAGACCACTAGTGGCATGATATACTGGCTCTATTTTTATTTTATTAGATAATGTCTCTAACTTTATATCAGAAGCTGTAATTACATTCTTTTGTTTATCTAATTTACCAATTACAGTAACTCCAGTTCCTACAGTTAATTGACTCTTTAAAAATGCTCTATTAAATATAGATACACCAACTACTCCTGAAGGAGTAACTAATCTAAAATTCATTTTATTAAGACCTGCCTTAAATCTCATTAATATAGGCATACTCTCTATCTTTCCATCAATAATTATTTTTTCCTTATCGCCTACTTCAAATAATTCATTTCTTCTTAATATTTCATATCTAAATGGATAATGAGTTACTAAGTCCTCAATAGTATTTATACCTATCTTATTTAATAAAGCCAAAGACTTAGGACCAATCCCTTTTACATCTTTTAATTCTGCCACTACTACCACGTCCTTCTTGGCATATTATATCATAAATTTAAAACTTTTTCAAAATAAAAAATACGAAATTTTTGATTCATTATTCAGTGATAATAATTCAGAATAATGACTCCAAGTCAATTGTGTCGCCAGTGGCGACACTTTTTCATTACTAAAAACATTATAGAATTGTTTCATTCTAAATAAAGTTCGCCTATTATATTTCTTACCTACTTCCACAACTAGTTTTTTAGAATATTCATTAATTATATTATCTCCATATTTGCCACCTGCTTCATTTAGTAATCTACCTATCTCAAAATATGTAATTACTCTATGTCTTTCTTTAGAATAATCTTTTATTTTTGCATATACTTCATTATCAATTAATTTACTCTTTATCTCTTTATAATAATTAATAACAAACACCTCCAATACTTGTCACACTATAGCAGAAGAAAAAATTAATTACAAATTGTAAAAAAGTAAAAAGTAAAAACAAAAGAATTTAGAAAACTCTAAATTCTTAATGATAATTTATAAAATATAGTTCCAAATATTATAAAAATATATATTTTAGTAAAAATTTAACTAATACTTAATTATCTGCTCCGCCTTGATGAGTCTCAGGTAAAGCTATAGTTACATTAGCATTAGGCTTCATACCTAAAATAGTACTTTGTTCAACCTCACTCTTAACTGTTATATTCATAACACTAGGAGTACCACCCCACATACCAGTAGTAGTAACACCTTCTTTAAATGTAAGTTTAGAAATATTTAAATCAACTAACTTACTACATCTACTAAACATTTCTTTCATAGTTGTTACATTTAGCGTATCAAAATTAGATAAATCTAATGAAGTTAATTTAATACAACCATTAAATAATCCTTCCATATTGGTTACTTTTGATGTATCAAAATTTTCTCCAAATATTATTTCCTCTAATTGCATTGAATTAAAATGATGATAATAAGAGTTAGATGAAAACATTGCACACATAACTGTTAGATTTTCTGAATCAAATGAAGATAAATCCAAACGTTTAAGACTTGTACAACCAGCAAACATACTATGCATAGTAGTTACATTTGATGTATTAAACTTAGACAGATCTAGTGTTTCAAGTTTATCACACTGTTGAAACATCCCTGCCATACTAGTAACCTTAGCAGTATTAAAATCATTTCCAAATAATATTGTCGTCAATTTAGAATCACGATTTTGCACTGGCGAATCATACATTTCAAACATATTTGCCATAGTTGTTACATTATTTGTATTAAAATTTGATAAGTCTAAAATTTCTAAAGTCCTACAATTTTTAAACATACCCGACATATTAGTAACATTTGAAGTATCAAGTTTTGAAACATCTAATGAAGTCAAACCACTGCACCCTTTAAACATAGTTGACATATTGACTACATTTGATGTATTAAATTTTGTTATATCAAGAGAAACTAATCCACTACATCCATTAAACATACCTGACATATTTGTTACATTTGATGTATTAAACTTTGTTACATCAAGCGAAGCTAGTCCACTACACGCTTCAAACATATTTGACATATTTGTTACTGTACTCGTATCAAATTTAGTTACATCTAATGTCGTTAATCCACTACAATATCTAAACATATATGACATATTTGTTACATTCGATGTATTAAATTTTGTTACATCCAAAGATATCAGATACTTACAACCTCTAAACATAAACAACATATTCTTTACATTACTTGTATCAAAATTATTACCAAAATTAATGTTAGTTAATTTCATATATTCATTAGTTATATGTGGCCAATTAGGATGTGTACAAGCAAACATACTTGACATATCCGTTACTTTTGAAGTATTAAATGATGATAAATCCAAGTTTACGATATTTTGAGATCTACAAAACATTCCTTGCATATTAGTAGTATTATTAGTATAAAAATTATTATTGAAATTTATATTGATAGTATTAGAAAAGCTAGAAAACATATAAGCAGCACTAGTAGGTGCTGTTACACCATTTACTCCACCAATATAAAGTTTTACCAATCCTTCAGTTTCACCTGTTTTAGTCCATGCAATTACTGAACCATCATTTGATGAAGATGCGTCCCAATTATCTATGGCATCTTCTGGTACTTCTATTGTATTTAAAAATTCAATTGATTCAACATCATCCTTTAAAACACTCCCACCAAATACAGTATTAGAATTCCACCCAGGGTTTTTTATAACAGACAATTTTTTATCAAATACGAACCTTAATTTACTATTAAATTCTGTTACTGCTGGTAGTGTTTTTACATTTGATTTATATTTAAATGTTACTTGGAATGTATAAGTTTGTCTATCTCCATATAGGAGTGTAGAATTTAATGTTAAATTAGATATCTCAAAAGTAATATTAGGATTATTAATTTCTTCTGTAATACTTTTAATGATCATTACTACATTTCCTTTATTTATAGTAGTAACGTCGTATGTAACTGTTGAATTTAAGTTAGGTAATCTAAAATTAGTAGTTAAAGAATCTTTCCCAAATTCACTAGATATATGTTCTCCTCCATTAGTAGATTCTTTATACTTATAATCTTTTATTCTTACATCAACAATAGCTCTAACAGCTATTTTCCCCCTCATTGATAAGTTACTACTTAAAAGAGCATACCCAACACCAGAAAATAATAACACACCAAATATAGCCAATAAATAAAATTTGGTTTTGTTTGTATGATTTATATAAAATTTAAAATTTCTTATAAGATCATTCATAATACGCTCCATTTTAACGTTCCTATTATACCTAAATTATACATTTTTATCATAGTAAAATCAACAACTTCAACAATTATATACATTTTTTTAACTTTTTTATTGACAAATTATTAAGTTTCGGTTAGTATAAGAACTACCAATTCGGTATTAGGCGAATTGGTCGCTAGTATCACACTAGCCAACCCCTTTTTATTCTTTTTTTGAGACTGCCCTCAGGGGGTGCAGTCTCTAGGTTGAAGTAAAAGACATAGGAGCCGAATCCTATGTCTTTTTTTGTTTTATATAATTTATTCACTATCTTCTAATGATTTATAATAATCATAACTCTTCTCTGCTTGAGTTTTATTATCACTTAATAATTCTTTATAATTCTTAGATACTTTCTTTAATGAATTGTATCTATCTTCTCCACTTAAGAATTCTTCATACTTAGTAAAGTCTGCTTTACTATCAACTTTAAATTCTTCAGTTACTGGATTATAGTGGAATATTGGGAAGTATCCTGATTCTGTAGCTTGTTTTTCTTCATTGATACTATTTTTCATTCCCTTTATAATTCCTTGAGCAATACATGGAGCATAAGCAATAATTATACTTGGTCCATTATAAGCCTCTGCTTCTTTCATTACTTTAATAGCTTGCATTGGATTTGCTCCAAGTGAGATTGTTCCAACATATACATGTGGATATGTAAGAGCAATCTTAGCTAAATCTTTTTTAGCAATTTGTTTACCAGCAGATGCAAATTTCGCAATAGCCCCACTTCTAGTAGATTTAGAAGCTTGTCCACCAGTATTAGAATATACCTCTGTATCTAATACTAATATATTAATATTTTCATGGTTAGCTAAAACATGATCAATTCCATTATAACCAATATCATATGCCCAACCATCTCCACCTACCATCCAAATAGATTTAGGTTTTATAAAATTCTTTAATCTTAATAATTCTTCTATTTTAGTATTATCAACAACTTCTAATAACTTACTAGCAGTATCATTATTAACTTCTTTAACATAATCTTTATATATATCTGCTTCACTCTTCTTAACTAATTTAATATTAGTAGTAATCAAGTTTTTAATTCTATTTTTAATTGCCGTATCAGCTATTCTCATACCAAATCCAAACTCTGCATTATCTTCAAATAATGAATTAGCCCAAGGTACTGTATATGGAGTTGATGGAACACTTGCTCCATAAATAGATGAACATCCAGTAGCATTAGCAATAACTAAATTATCTTTAAATAATTGTGTTAAAAGTTTTAAGTATGGTGTTTCTCCACAACCTGCACATGCCCCACTAAACTCAAATTTAGGAGTCTTAAACTGACTACCCTTAACTGTATTAGTAGGCATAACATCTTTTTCAGTAACTTCTTCAAATAGATACTTATAATCTTCTTCACTCTTATCTTTTTCTATTTCATCTTTCATCTTCATAACTAAAGCTTTAGCTCCCTTCTTACCAGGACAAACTTCAGCACAAAGACCACATCCAGTACAATCAGGTAAACTAATACCAACTGTATATTTTAAATCTTGATCTTTTATATTAGCATTAAGTAATTCTTTTTGTACACCTTCCGGTGCATCTAATACTTCTTTTTCATCTAATAAGAATGGTCTAATAACAGCATGCGGACATACTAACGAACACATATTACATGAAATACAGTTTTCTGGATTATAACAAGGTGCAGTATCAGAAGTATTTCTTTTTTCATTCTTAGTAGTACCAGCTTCAAAAGTACCATCTGGATTCTTTAAGAAACTACTTACAGGTAAACTATCACCTTCCATACTACTAATAACTTCAAATATATTCTTCTTTGGTTCTATTTCCATTACATAATCAACTACTGGTAATTTAACTAAAGTCATATTATTAATACAAGCATCTATTGCTTTAATATTTTTATCTACTAAATTACCACCTTTATTAGCAAATTTAACTGAAACATTCTCTTTTATCTTTTGAACAGTAAAATCAAAATCCATAATCTTACCTAATTTAAATATTAATGTTTCCATAATCGTACTAATCTTACCAGGAAGACCACACTCTTTTGCAATCTTATTAGCATCCACTATATAAAATTTAACATTTCTAGATTGTATAATCTTTTTATCATGAGAACTCATTTCTTGTAGTATTTGATCTTTATTCTTTGATGTATTAAGTAAGAAAATACCATTTTTCTTAATCTTATCTAACATCTTTAATTTCTTTAAATATGATTCTTTAGTACATACTACAAGCGATGCTTTTTCTACATAATATGTAGATGTAATTGGCTTCTTACCAAATCTTAAATGAGATATTGTAATACCACCTGACTTCTTAGAATCATATTGGAAATATCCTTGTACATATGCTCTTGTATACGTACCTGTTATCTTCATTATATCCTTAGAAGCACTAACCATTCCATCACTACCATAACCATATACTAAAAATTCTACATCTGTCTTTGGTAATACAAACTCTGGATCATACTTAACTGATAAATTAGTAACATCATCTTCTATTCCTAATGTAAAGTTAGAATGAGCATCTCTTGTATCCATAAAGTCAAATAAACCTTTTATCATAGCAGGTGTTGTATTTTTACTAGAAAGACCATATCTACCACCAATTACTGATACTTTACTCTCTACTTCTTTAATAGTTTTAACAACATCTAAATAAAGTGGTTCACCAGCACTACCTGGCTCTTTAGTACGATCAAGTACAGCAATTTTCTTTACTGATTTTGGTAAAGCTTTTAAGAAATATTTTGTACTAAATGGTCTATATAAATGAACTTCTAAAAGACCAACACGCTCGTTTTTCTTTTCATTAAGATACTCTACTGTCTCTTTAATAGTTTCACAAACAGATCCCATTGCAACTATAACTTTAGTAGCAACTTCACTACCATAATAATTAAATGGTTGATAATTACTTCCTGTTATTTTATTAATTTCTTGCATATAAGAATTAACTATATCTGGAAGTTTATCATAATACTCATTTCTAACTTCTGTAGCTTGGAAATAAATATCTTCATTTTGAGCAGTTCCCTTAGTAACAGGACTATCTGGATTTAATGCTCTCATTCTAAATTCATCTAAAGCTTTTTGATCTATTAATGCCTTTAATTTATCTGTATCAATAACTTCTACTTTTTGAAGTTCATGACTAGTTCTAAATCCATCAAAGAAATTTATAAATGGTACTCTACCTTTAATAGCAGATAAATGTGCAACCCCAGTTAAATCCATAACTTGTTGTACTGAAGAACTTGCAAGTATCGCAAAACCAGTAGCACGTGTTGCATATACATCTTGATGATCACCAAATATAGATAGTGCATGTGTAGCTAAACTTCTAGCTGCAACATTTATAACTCCTGGAAGTAATTCTCCAGCTATCTTATACATATTAGGTATCATTAAAAGTAAACCTTGTGATGCAGTATATGTAGTAGTTAAACAACCAGATTGTAAACTACCATGAACCATACCAGCAGCACCAGCTTCACTTTCCATCTCTACCACCTTAACAGGCATATCAAAATAATTTAATTTACCTTCATTAGCCCACTTATCAGTTAATTCTGCCATAGGAGATGCAGGTGTTATTGGATATATTCCAGCAACATCTGTAAAATTATATGACACATAACTACAAGCTTCATTTCCATCCATTATCTTTTTCATAAAATCACATCCTAATATAATTATATAGCAAAAAGCAAAATAATAAAAGAATTAACTTATGTTAATTCCTTTATTATTCACATTTAAGATTTATTACAGAATAATCATATTTATCAGCACTTACTCGTACAACTTTAACCTTACCTGTACAATTCTTCTTACCAGAACTATCTTTAACAGGACTTAAATACTTAGTACTAACTAAATAAGATATATCTATAATTCTTTCTTCATTAACATTTTTTGGAAGTAAAGTCCTATGATCACTATAATAACTCTTAGCAGAAGATATAATAGTATTCTTTAAAGACTTATCATAATTAGTATGAGCATTCTTTAATACAGCAGATATAGCAACAATAGCTATACCAGATAATATACCAAGTATTGTTATAGTAGCTAAAAGTTCTACTAAAGTAAAACCAGATCTATTTATATTCTTTTTATAATACTTCATCATCTTTATTATTACCTCCAAATACTACTGTTTCAGAATTTAACCATCTATTACTATCTTCATGATACTTAAGTGGACTACCAAATACAGCATCTAATTTCTTCTTTATTTGATCCCTAGAAAATGGTTTAGCTATATAATCAACAAATCCTTCATCTAGATATTTTTCTTTAGCTCCTGCTACTGCATCAGCTGTTAAAGCAATTACTGGAGTATCAAATTTATAATCTTGTTGTAATTTTCTTAAAGCCGTTTCTCCACTCATAACAGGCATCATTATATCCATAAGTATTAGATCATAGTATCTACCACTTTTTACTTTATCTAAACATTCTTGTCCATTTAAAGCTTCATCTATTTCAAAATTAAATCCACTAAGTGCACGTCTTGCAACTTTAATATTTAATCTATTATCATCTACTATTAATATACTCTTACCTGAATAATCTTCTTCTATTTTTTGATCAGTAACAACTTTTTCTTCATGTAATGGTTTAGACATTTGAGAAATCTTTTGTGGTATTTGAGCAACAAATATAGAACCTTCTCCATATCTACTTTCTACATTTATTTTTCCACCCATCATTTCAACTAACTTCTTAGTAATCGCAAGTCCTAAACCAGTACCTTCTGTAGTAGTACTTTTTTCTTCCTCAAATCTTTGAAACTTAGTAAATAATTTATTAATATCTTCTGCTTTTATACCTCTACCTGTATCTTGAACAGTAATTATAATTCTAGAAGTCTCATCTTGATTAATACATTTAACACTTAATGAAACAGACCCTTTTTCTGTATACTTAATAGCATTAGAAAGTAAATTATTTATAATTTGTTTCATATGAGCTTTATCACCAATCACTTCATATGGTAAATCTTCTGCTATATTACAAGTAAAATCTATTGGTTTATCACCAATTCTAATAGAATCAATTTTAGCTAAACTCTCTATCTCGTGTTTTATATTATATGGAACTTCTATTATTTCCATTTTTTCACTTTCTATTTTACTTAAATCTAATATATTACCAACTATTTCAAGTAACGTATGTGAAGCACTAATTATATCATCAGCATCCTCTACTACTTGTGCTGGTAAATCTTCCTTATATAAACCAATATCTTCAGATAAACCAACTATCGCATTAAGTGGTGTTCTAATCTCATGAGACATTGACGATAAGAAATCACTCTTTGCTCTATTAGCTTTTTCTGCTTGCTCTTTCGCATCAGTAACTATATTAATCATTTGTATGTCTGGATTTTCTATTGTATGATACATGATCAATATAACATAACTCATAATAAATGGTTCTATTATTAACTGTGGCATATATTGTCTTAAAAATATTCCAATAGCTGCTAATAAAATCAATGCATATAATGGATAATATTTCTTATTACTAATATTCTTTCTATTTCTAATAATTGAAACTAATACAGAAATAACAATTCCAATCGCAAATAATATTATTGCACCATATCCTACTTCTACAGCTGCACCACTCGCATCTATATATTGATCAGTAATAATAGGATTATTAGGAAGTGATAATATAAGTACTGAAGCAAAGAAATCTATAACTGATGATACATAAACTAACGGACGTATATTCTTAACTTCAAACGCTACACCACATACATAAATAAACATAAGTGATGCCCAGAAAACTATCATTAAAACATCTATTTTTTGTAAAATACTAAATGTAGTTATATCTCCAGAAGTTCTAATATACCATATTCCTAGAATATCTAAAGCACATTCAATAAAATTAATAATCATTAAAACTGAAAATAATCTTGTTTCCCTATTTTTTACAGATTTTTTTAAATAAAACATTAATATAATTAATATATCAATAAATAAACCTGCTAAAGGAAAAAATATTCCTGCCATATTAACACCTACCTAACTTTATTTCTAATTTCTTCCATATCTACTGGATATATAACATCTCTACCAAACATAAATGCATTATTTTTATTTAATTTAACCTTAGGTAAATATGAAAATACATCTTCTGCAAACACTACATTCTTAGGTTTAAATGTTCTGTGTTTTACTAACTCCGGATTATAATATGGTTTATTTTCTTTCTTATTAAACCATTCATTAAATCTAGTATCAACAAACTCTTTATGTTTCTTGGCATACTCACCTATATTCTTTCTTTCTTCCATTGGTAAAGACTCAAATATCTCCCACTTTAAAGTTGCCATACTATCACGTAAATCGCGTTTTCTTTCTTCCACATACTCTTTTTCTTGTTCTTTATCATTAAATTTTAAATCTTCAACTTTAAAATTTTCACCAACATTTATAATAAAATCTTTATCATATTGCTCTATAGCTATCGGAACTATTTCACAACCCGTTTCCTTCGCCATATTAATAATACCTGGATACAATGGTAACATTAATAAATTTGGAGTTGTATTCCATACTCCCTCTGGATATATTAATAAATTATGCCCAGTATTTAAAACTTCTTTAGCAGTTTCAGCTGCTATTTTTCTATCTACTTTATCTTCTGTATCACAATAAACTAAACCATTTAAAGCAAGTAATAACCCATCACCACTTCTATAAAGTGTTTCTGGATCCCCAGCAAATGGAATCTGATGTTTCTTTATTACTTCACTGACTATTTGATAGTCATACATACCTATATGTGTAATTGCATATATTACTGGTTTATCAGATTCAGTATGACGATCATTTAAAACTTTAATAGTTTGTTTATTAAAATATATTCTATATAAAGACATTAACTCAAGAAGTGCTGGATGTAATTTTTCTCTCCATCCTAACCCTTTCAATGATTGACCATTCTCATATAAATACTGTCTTTTAACATTATAATAATCTGATAGTTTTTCTTCATCTAATAATAATTCTCTCCAAAAAGAAAGTGGCTTAAACTCACCTTTATCCATTAAATCATCTAAATGAACTCTATAATCTGTTTTATCCATAAAACACCTACTCACCTATAATCTTAGAAATATCTTCTATTAATAACTTACCTTCCTTAGTTGGAAAACATCCAAAGTCATGACCTTGATTTTTATACTCGATATAATTATAATCGATACTCTCTTTATCTAAAATCTCAGTTAATCTAACACAATCAGGCTTTAAAATATCATAAGAACCTGTCATAATAGTTAACTTTGGTAACTTCTTAAAATCACCATATATAGGACTTAATCTATAATCTTTAACATCTAATCCACAAGCCCATAATTTACCACAGTATTTATTACCTTCTATTGCAGATAAATTATCTAATTTTTCAGATTCAATTAACTCTGGATTCTCCATAGATAAATCTAACCATGGTGATAGCATCAATATATTTTTAGGTAATAATTTCTTATTATCTCTTAAATACATAGCATAAGAAAGAATAAATCCTCCTCCACTAGAATCACCTAAAAACTCTATATCACTACAATGCTCAACTAGCTTTTTATATAAATTATCTATATCATGATACATATCTTTATATGTAGCTTCTGGTATTAATTTATATCTTGGTACTACAAGCGTAGAATTAGTATGAGAAGCTATCTTCATCGCAAACTTAACTTGATAAGAAATAGCTTCCTCTAAAAAAGAACCACCATGTACATATAAAATAATCTTTCCCTTATTATTTTCAATACTACCATTATAACTATATACATCCATTTTCTTTATATCTTCTTTATATAGACCTAATTCTTTATATAAATTATAATTTACTTTTCGTTTTTGATAATTATCTATAAACTTCTTTACATTTTCTTCTGTAGAATAATTTTTCTTTGCATCATTAAACTTAAAACAAAAATTTATAACTCTACTACGCATAGAAACTTTATCATAATATTTTTTCATAAACATCAACCTCTACCTTCTAAATTATATCACAAAAAGGAACTTCTTGGGATATAGTTGACTACTAATTGACATATTTTACATATTCGTCTAAAGTATTATCCCCCATTATAGTAATTCTAGGAATTCTATATTTATTTATACCTTGTTTAACCTTTTGCATTCCACCAATATATGCAGTTTTAAATCCAACTTCTTTTAATATACTTTCTGAATAATCATTAAATTCATAGAATGGATAACAAAAAGCATCTGCTCCACCTAACTTATCACGACTAGCCTTTAAGTCTGTAAGTAAAGTATTTCTATCTAAACATTTTAATCCACTACCTTGTCCTCCTGGACATTTACCACCTTCATGTAAATTATCAGTATGAGATTGTAATTCTAAGTATTCAGATTTAAATTTATCAGTAGGATACCAAGATGTAACCAAAAATAATGTTGCGTGTACTTTATACTCTTCAAGTAATGGAATAAATTTTTCTGCTCTTGCTCCATCATCTATAGTTACTAAAACAGATTTTTCTGGAAGTCTAACTTTTTTATCAATAAACCATTCCATTTCTTTAGTAGTAATAGTAAAAAATTTATTTTCACTTAAGTATTTAAAATGACTTCTTATTTGACTTTCATGATGACATATTATTTCATTACAACTAGTATCACCTTCTAAGTAGATAAAATGATAAACAGTAACAGGAACTTCTAATGTTTCTCTAGCTTCTGTATTAACTTTATCATAAGTATTCTTTATATCTTCATTTTTAATTAAATACAATTCATTATTAAATTCTACATAACTACCTACTTCAGATTTAACTATAACAGGTAAATCTAATGAATAGTTTAAAGTATATATCTTATTATCATCCTGATATAAATTAACTTTATCAGCAGTAACTATATTAAGATTAAATGGTAAATAAGATTTATATCTATCATTAACTTTCTTAGCTGAACTTTCCTTTAAATTATTAAAATCTATATAATAATTCAAATCTTTAATCTTAAAATACTTAGTATTTTTATCTATCTTTTCTTTTTCTAAATCTAAAATACTATTCTTATAAACCATACCTACTTCTACATATTTATTATTATCTAGTTTATAAATTTTACTATCTTTAGTAACTTCAACATGATCACTATATCTATCTTTAATACTATTAACTAATTCTTTTTCTCTTAATAACATTTCCTTATAATCTTTATCTTTTTTCCAAAAGAAAAAAGACACAAGTAATGAGACAATAATTATTAATAGTATAATTAATATTACAATTACTTTAGTCTTTTTTTTCATATTTATATCTCCTTATTCAGTAGGAACTTTCTTATTATTTTTATTTGTAACTATCCAAGCATTAGATACGGTTCTACCACCATACTCTCCACCTGCTGATGGTCTATTATATAATTTACCGTTAACAGACATAGTAGATGAAGCACCACCATCTAAGTTAGCAGCATTATAAGCTTTATATCTCAATAATATTTCTATAACATCATTCATACTAGCTCCAACACTATATCCTGGAAGTCTACCTTCAATAATAACAAATAATACTACTCCATCTTTTCTTTGTGCAATTACACTACGAGGAGCAACTCCCCATCCTCCATCTCCATGGATTTTAGTAACTTTACCATTAACTATTAAGTTAGGTCCAAATTCAACAGCATCTTCCATACCATCATTAATTGCTTCTTCTGGAGATTTATCAGTTAAATACATTTTATTATCTTTAGTAAATCCAATTAGTTGTCCATTACCACCTGAATGTTGCCATATCTTTTTACCATCTTCAATAATAGCTCCATAAGGAATAGAACCATTACCCCAACCATCTAAGTCTTCAAAACCTCCACCATTAATACCAACAAGTCCACCATTTTGTTTACATAAAGTATTAACGTTTTGTCCAGCTTTACCAAGTTTACTAGATACAGCTAATTCAACATCAGCAGGATCATAAATACCAACTACATAACCTTTATAATTTTTCTCTTCTAAACGAATAATCTTATAAACATCATTATTTGGATCTTTATTAAATAATTCTTTTTCATATTTATTACTATAATGTTTCTTAGCTCCACCATCAATAACTATATCATCTAAGTTAATTCTTTCATGAGACTCTTCTATATAGTTCTTACTCATAATATCATTAACTGTTTTTTCACTATACAAAGTATAAGCTAAATATTGATGTGTCATAGTTGTCATAGCTGTAGGAATCCAAAAAGTCTTAAATCCACTAGTACTAATAACAACTAATCCAGAAGCTACACAAATATCAAGTAAAAATACTAAAATAGTAAATTTATTAATTCTAAGTTTTAATTTCTTTTTCTTTTTCATAAGTTCTACTCCATTGTATAAGGATTTTCTAAAGTTCCATTTCCTTTTTTTAGTACTTTCTTTTCTATAGAAATAGTTGGAACTATATATTTTTCTTCAACTACATTTGCTTCTTCTAATAATCCTAAATTATTATATACATATGCCATACTACCAACAGTAGACATAGTATTTATTAAATAATAATCAGTTAAATTATTTGTAGGATTATAATCAAATATATTTAAAAGTCCCATCTTACAATTAACTACATTAGTAAATATATTTGAATAATTCAAACTAGTATCATTACTAATTTCACCAATAAAATAATTAGTATCTAACATAATATTACTATATGAAAGATTAGGAACCAATTGATTATTTAAATAATAACCAATATTATTATAATCTAAAGTATTAAATTCTGAAGTATTATTACTAAATGGCCTAGATTCATTATATGTAGTACCATTACCAACATATTTAAATAATGATAATCTTAATACTCCACCATTATCTCTATATACTTTCCACATATCATTACCAAGTTTTACATATTGATCTACATAATTAATATCTTTACCTTGTTTAATAACATATGGATTATCTTTAGTTCCATCACCACTAGCTATTTTAATATTCTTCTTTAATGTAATAACAGGTCTAATTCCATATGACTCATAATTACCAGTACCTTCTAAACTACCTTCTTCATTGATATATAAGTTCATATCATCTTGATCATGCCCAATAACCCAAGAATATTTTCCATTATTAAGATAACTATTCTTACCAGAAGCATTTACATAATCATCAATAGTTAAAATACTAATATAATCACTATAAACTTCATTAGATTTTTCCACTTTTGATTCTAACAATTTATCTTCTCTATACTTAGTCTTAACTAAAAACTTCTCTACACTAGGAAGTGTTTCATAGTAAATACCAGTATTTTTATTATTAGTTTTATTTAACCAAAAATACAAATTAGACTTCTTATAACTAGAATCATCCCCCCACATAAAAACAGAGGCATTGTCCTCACTAATTAGTTTAATCGTATTATCTTTATTTAATCTAATAATTCTGAAATCCCTGTTAGCAAACTTTACATAATTATTTTTAACACTACCCTTAAAGTAATATCCTTCTTTATCTTGATGTAATCCATCTCCACCCTTAGTAACTCTATTATTAGCAACAATCTTCTCACTTAAAATACTTATTTCTGAATTTAAAGTGTTATTTTGTTTACTATAATAATAGAAACTTCTTCCACCAAAATAAATACCAATACACATAATTATAAGTAAGCTAAAAAAATTAAAAAGGAATTCCTTCTTCCCTATTTTCTTCTTTTTTCTTTTCTTTGCCATATCTATCTTCTACCTTCCATTAAAGTATACCAAAAAAAAGTTTTCATTTCAATAAAAAAAAACAGATTACTAAATAATCTGTACTCTTTAATTCTTATCCATAATAACACTATTATTATCAATACTTTTCCAACAGCTACTAATAGTAGTACCATCATCTAAAAGACTCATAGTAAGATTAATTAGCGCTGGCATCATTAACAGAATAACAGTCGCAATTAAAGAATTTTTAACTCCTTTTAAGTATTTCTTTTCTTCAGGATTAACAGTTAATTTTATAAAACTAATTGTTAAAGCTACCATAGTTAAAATAGGTCCAATTATTTGTAATATATTTAAACTTTTTTTCATTACACTTAATATATTATATAAGATAAAACTCTTACAAAAATCATCCATATTATTTATAGTTTCTAATATATATATCATAAAGCCACCTCTTAATTAATTATATCATTTTTTTATTTTTTTACAATCCAAAAAGTAGACATAGAACGTAAACCGTTTTTACCTCCAGCTACAGGAGTATTAATTATTTTATTATTTATTAATAATTCTGATGAAGATCCACCATCTAAATTAGCTGCATTATATGCTCCATACTTACTCATAATATCATATAAATCATTCATATCAGCACCAATACTAGTAGGTATTCTGCCATTAATAACTAAAAACATTACAGTTCCATCTTTTCTTTGTCCAATAGCTGTTCTAGGAGCAATACCAAAACCTCCATTACCCTTAATCTTAGTTTTCTTACCATTTATTATTAGAAAAGGTCCAAACTCAATCGCATCTCTATATCCAATTTTAAGTGCTTCTTCATTAGACATTTTACCAAGTACTAATTTATTATCTTTAGTAAATCCAATAAACCCACCATAACGAAAAGCATCTTGATAATCACTAATAATTTTACCATTCTTAATTATAGTACCATGAGCTAAAGATCCATTAGAACTCCAATTAGGATCATAAAATCCACCACCGTTAATCGCAATAATAGCCTTTTCTCTTTTAGAAACACTAGTAATAAATTCCCCACTTTTTCCTAAATCCTTAGAAGTTGCTAAAAAAACTTTCGAAGAATCATAAATAAGCACTAAAAAACCATTATATGTAGACCCCTTAATCTTAACTAATTTATATCCCTTCTTATTATTAACTTTAATTAAATCAGGATTACTAACTTCACTACTTTCAAGTACTGCATTTCTATTTAATACATCATCTATATCTTTATCACTATATAAAATATCCGCAATATATTTATGACTCATAGTTGAATAAGAACTAGTTATAAGTAAATCTTTAAAAGATGTGCCATATAAAATAAATACTCCACAAGAAAAAATTATTATAACTAAAATTATAATAATTACTCTATTATTAATTTTTTCTAATAATCTTTTCTTCATATACTCACTACTTCTTAAATACTATAGATTTATAAAACAAATAATTTATAATAACCAAAACAAAATTTATTAATACCTTAGAAATAATCTTATCAATAACTAATAAATGACTAAACAAATACATAAAACCACTATCTATAATTAATGAAATTACTCCAAATAATAATAATTTTTTAAATATACTACTCTTACTTAAAGATAATTTTTTATACACAACTATTTGATTAATAATAAATGCACATACAAAAGTTATAAACCATGCGAATAAATTACTTATATATAAACTAATATTATTCTTCATTAATAAATTAAAACTTATTATATTTAAAGCACTCATTAGAAGGCCAATAAACAAATATCTTCTAGCTCCTCTTAATTTATTAAACCATGATGTATGATTATCTTCTTGTATATAATTGTCTAATAAATTAACCATATTAACTGTATTAGACTTATACTTTTTAGGTTTAAAAGTTTTACTCTTTTCTATTAACTTACCTAGTTTATTAAAATCTTTTAATTCTAATATATACCCTCTTTTAGCAAACTCTTTTACTACTTGTTTTTGATGATCATTATGATGTTCTCCATATTTAGCAAGACGACTAGCTGCGATTACTTTTTTATCTTTCTTTAATGCTGATAAAATAGTTCCTACTCCTCCATGAGTTATTACTAAACTACACTTAGAAAGTAAACTTTCAAATTCATCTGTACTCATTAAATCAAAAATTTTCATATTCTTAGATTTATAACTAGTAGAACCAGCTTGTACTATTACTTTTTCTTTTATAACACCAGCTTCTATTTGTTTATCCACTGCTTTTAAAAGTCTTGAAAAATCTTTATCTTGTGTTCCCAATGTTACTAATATCATTAATAAATCCACCCTCCATCAATAGCTTTTGGATATACCTTTTTCATATCTGGCCATTGCACTATAAATTTATCAGCTATATAGTAAACTAATTTACCAGTAACTGTCTTTGTATTAATATTAGCAAATGTCTCAATATAGATAATTCTACTACCAAAGATTTTCCCAATACAACACATAGGTCCTGCAGTATGTGCTCCAGTAGTTATAATATAGTCAGGATGAAACTTAAAATAATAATATAAGCTCTTAAAACAATTATATATAAGTTTAAAAGGATAAGTTATTATATTATGTTTAGTACCATATACTAAAAAACCTATTTTTTCCTTATACTTTGTTTTTAATCCAATAGTAGACTTAGTCTTCTCAGTAATTATATTATATTCATAATTATCAAATAATGATTTAAGTTGCATTAATTCATTTAAATGACCACCTGTTGAAGATATAAACAATATTTTCTTAGTCATAATATCACTTCTTTTCTATTAAATTATACCATTTTTCTTTTACTACATCAGAAGTATATTTTTTAACACTTTGACGTGCTTCTTTTCCTAATTTTTTTCTAAAATCTTCTTTTTTTATTAAATCTTCTATTTTTTTAAGATATGCACCATGATTTCTATTCTTTATTAAATAACCATTTTTCCCACTAACAATAATTTCTTTAGCTCCTTCAGCAGATGAGAAAGCTATACAAGGTACTCCATGAGACATAGCTTCTATTAGTACTATACCAAAAGATTCTGTATGAGAAGTCATCACATAAATAGACGATTTATTCAATAACTTATCTATATAATCTTTATTTTGAAATCCATGTAACTTAACTCTATCACTTAAATTATTCTTATCAATATATTTTTCTAATTTTTCTCTTTCAATCCCATCTCCAACTATATCTAAATTCCAATCTTTATTCTTCTCAGTTAAACTATTAAAGATTTTTAATAAATCTAAATAACCTTTTTCTGGAGATAATCTTCCTACTGAAACTAATCTTTTTTCTTCTAACTTAGCAATTCTTGCAGGAAATTTCTCAATTACATTAGGAATATATACACACTTACATCTAGATTTTAACATTTCTTTTGTATAAAACTTATTTAAATCTTTAGAAACTAAAACTAAATAATCTAATTTCCAACAAGATTTAATGATATTAAGTGCATATTGTTTATTATTATGATGATGATTATGTTCCCAACCAATCTTTATAGCTTTACTACTACCATAATCACCTAACCATCTATCAAATATATCTTTAGTAGAAATAATCACATCAGCTTTTGTACTCTTAATATAATCAATCATAGTCTTTCTTCTTAAATATAAAATCTTAGATGCTTTAATAAACTCTTTAATTGCTCTAAAAACTTTTTTATTTGATAAAGCTTCACTTATCTCTTTTCTATTAGGTAAATAATCTTCAACCAAATATTTTATTTTTACACGAGAATCAAGTTCAAATGCTGGTTTATCATATAACTTATATGTGCAAGCAATTTCAACATCATATTTATCACATAAAACATTAGCAAGAGAAACAATAGATTTCTCTATTCCTCCGTATCCCATGTGAAGAGATAAAATTGATACTTTCTTCATCTAAATCACCTACCATAATTATATCATTAATTTTATTAAAACAAAATAAAAAGACTTATTTTAGTCTTTTATTCTTAGGTTCTAATACACTATCCACAAAATTAAATAACTCAATTATACAAACAACTAATAATGGACCCACTATTAATAATAAAAATCCATCTCTAGTTAATAAGTAATTAATTAAATTACCAAGTAAAGGAATTCTAACAACATATTTTCCAATAACACAACTACTATCTATCTTATTTTGATTAGGATTAATAACATATGTATAAACCCCACCGTCTTGTTTACCTATAGATTTTATAGTACCAGTTTTTAATATAAATTTATTATTTTCATAGTATATATAGGTAATACGATCATTATATTTTAAAGAATCTAAATCGATATTTTTTGATATTACTAAACCTTCATTTTTATCATCAAGTGCTCCAGAAATAGGAACAAGTGAAAACGATTTAAATTCAAAATAGTTTAAATTATTAACATTTAAAGATAAAAACGTAATAAATAATGCAATAATCACAATTATAACAGATAAAAATTCTAAAATCTTTCTTACTTTCTTTTTCATAACAATCTCCATAAAAGAAAAAAGCTTAAAGCTTTTTATTGTTGTATATTGGTTACTTGAATAGGTTCTACCTGTGGTGTAACTAATGTTGGTTCAGCTACAGGTGTTACTACTGGTTCTACTACACTTGGTCCAGCAATATCTGAAACTGGAATTGATTGAGTACCTTCAAGAGGATTAGCTCCTCCATATATTTCATGAGTCTCAGGTTCAACATTAATATTTGTAACGGCAGGATTAGCTCCTCCGTAAATAACTGGTTCTGATGCAGCTGGTGCTGCTGGAACTTCAATTGGAGTAATTGTTGGCTCTACAGGAGCAACTTCTGGTGCTACTTCTGCTGATTGAACTGCATCAACTACTGGTTCTACAGTTGGAACTACAACAGCTGGCTCAACTACTGCTGGAGCATCTACTGCAGGAGCAACAGGAGCCTCTACTGTAGGAACTTCAACATTCATAGTTGGAACTTCATTTTCTTGAACCATAGGAATATCTGGTGTTACTACTGGAACATCAGCAACTAATGGTTCAACTGTTACTTCTGGTGCTACAGCTGGAGCCTCTACTACTGGTTCAACTACAGGAGTCTCAGGCATTACCACTGGAACATCCATTGGAGCCACTTCAGGTGTTACAACTTCTGGAGTAACCATTCCAGCATCCATTACTGGCTCTGGTGCAACCATTGGTTCACTACTAACTTCTTCTGTAACTACTGGAGCATCCATTGTTGGAGCTTCAACAACTGGTTCAACTGCTGGAGTTTCAAAAGCTGGCGCCTCAACTGGTTGAATAGTATCCATTGCAGGTGCTTCTACCATAGGTTCAACATTTTCCATTACTGGTGTTTCCATAGGATTAATAGTATTATCAACTGCCACTGGAACATCTTGAGATTGTACCATATCTACTGGTGCTTGCATATTCATAGCTGGATCAACCATTCCAGTCATTTGATTATCCATAGCAGGAACTGCAGTCATATTAGCAAAGTCTGTTGGCATACCAACACTTGCCCCAGCACCAGGATCAACTGCTGATTGTTGCATCATCATTTGATTACTAACATCACTACTATCAGTAGAAACATCACTTATATCATCTTTCTTTTTCTTATTTGTTGCAATTAAAATTATTAATGCAATTAGTAATAATAAAACGCCACCTGTTATTAACATACCAGGAGCTGTTAAAAACCATCCAAAATCCATATTCATATCTATCTACTCCCTTATTATTATTCTAATATCATGATAACAAAAAAAAGACTATATTGCAAACATTTTTATACATTGTACAAAACATTTACAATGTAAATAATGTCCAATAGTCTTTCTTATCAGGAAATTTCTCAAAATACATATTTTCCTTTGTAGTAGGATGAACAAATTCTAACTTATAAGCATATAAAGCTATTTGTGTTTTATCCATACTCCCATATCTTTGATCTCCAGCTAGAGGATAACCTCTACTAGCAAACTGTACTCTAATCTGATGATGTCTACCAGTTTCTAATTTTATTTCTACTAAAGTCTTATTCTGTTCATAATTTCTATCTAATACTTTATACTCCAAAATAGACTCTTTACCATTACCAGAAACAATTGTATTCCCATTACTAATTCTTTCTAACTTATCAACAAATCTATCACTATCTTTTTTTATTATTCCATTAACAATTGCTAGATAAGTCTTTTTAAATTTATGGCTTCTAATTTCTTCTGATAATCTACTAGCAGCTTTACTAGTTCTAGCAAATACCATAATTCCACCAACAGGTCTATCAAGTCTATGTACTAATCCTAAATACACATTACCTGGCTTATTGTATTTTTCTTTTATATATTCTTTAACCATAGTTAATAAATCTTTATCACCAGTATTATCAGCTTGACTCAATATATTAGGTAATTTTTCTACTACAATTATATGATTATCTTCATATAAAACATTTAATTTATTCATATGATTCCCATCTTCCATAAATACCACATGGTAATACTAAAGAATTAGTTGTATCCTCTAATCCTATTTCACCACATTCTATATTACCTTCTTTATGTTTATTAACTGTTAAAGCCAATAAATTCTTAAGTACTGTAGAACTCATACCAGTAGTATATGAATTAATTATAAAGAATAACGGATCATCACTTAATATTTCTGTACAAATTTCTACTAAATAAGCTAAGTTCTTTTCTATATTCCAAACTTCTCCATTAGCTCCTCTTCCATAACTAGGTGGATCCATAACAATAGCATCATATTTATTTCCACGTCTAATTTCTCTTTGTACAAATTTAACTACATCATCAACTAAATATCTAATTTCTGCATCCTTATATCCAGAGTCATTAACGTTTTCTTTGCACCAATCAACCATACCACGAGATGAATCAACATGAGTAACACTAGCTCCAGCTGATAAACAAGCAACAGTTGCTCCTCCAGTATATGCAAACAGATTTAATACCTTAATTTTTCTATTAGCTTTTTTAATCTTATTAATCATAAAATCCCAATTTACTGCTTGTTCAGGAAATAAACCAGTATGTTTAAATCCCATTTGCTTAATATTAAATGTTAAATTTTTATAATTAATTTTCCAACTAGCTGGTGTATTTCTTAAATTCTCCCAACTACCTCCACCTTTATTACTACGATGATAAACAGCATTAATTTTACTATGATACTTTTCTAATAAATCACCATTATCCCAAATAATTTGTGGATCAGGTCTAAGTAAATAAACATTTCCCCAACGCTCTAATTTCTCACCACGTGATGTATCAATTAATTCATAATCTTTCCATTCATTTGCTAATAACATAATATCACCTCAAATTACTTCAAACGTATTGTATCAAATAACTCCTATTATTTCAAATAAAAAGGTATTTCTTAGAAAAATACCCTTCCATATGATGTAATCAATATACCAGGTCCATAATATAAAATCTTATTATTTAAATAATACTTAGTTAATACATCATCTTTTTTCATCTTATACTCACAAACAACATCAACAAACTTATTACATTTTTCTTTATTAGTAACTTGCATTCTATATATTTCATTACTTGTCTTAATATATATTCTTTCCCTATTACTATTATTATAACTAAAATCTACTATCTTAGATTCATAATCATTAGCATTATAAACTATTTCATTAGAAACTATAGAATATGGACTATTATAATTACCCCTAGTAATTACATAATTATAAACATTACCATCATCCATCAAAACATAATATGACCCTTTACTCTGATCCACAGTAACAACTCTTTTTACTTTTACATTACTAAGTAATAATTTGTATATAGCATATGAATTATCATTAACAGTAACTTCACTATAAGGAACAGAATTATTATTTACAGAAGTATAATAAAACTTACCATCTTGAGCCTTAAAGACATTATCATCCATCGTAGTAACAACTCTTAATGAAGTATCCGCAACTCTACAATTCTGATTATTAGAATATTTTTGTCCTAAAGATAATTCATAAATCTCCCCATCTGTAGTAACTGCAAAATTATTACCACTACTCATAAAACTAATCTTCTTACTAGCCGGTTTATTTTCTTTTACTGGTATTAAATCATCACATATAATCTTATCAGTACTTAAACTAAACCCATCTTTTCTTATATCTCTAGTTATATTACCATTACACCCCGTTAATAAAAATATTGCTATAAAAATAATTAACATACTCTTAATATATTTCATCTAAATCACCCTACCTTATATAAAATATAACACACTTTCAAATTAATTTATAGTTTAATATTCCATTTAGGTGGATAAATATACTCTATTTTACTATTCTTAGCTTTATACTTTTTCTTAATACTAACTCTATTTGATTTTAAATTAGGTTTATATACTCGTAAATACTTATCTAATTCACAAAAAATATTTTGACAATCGATTAATTGTAGTTTTCTATTACCTATTCTTTTAAAATCTAGTCCCAATCTTTTAAACTCTTCATCTTGATGAATATACATATATTTAATAATATCTTCATTACTATACTTACCTCTGTCAATAAAACATTTCTTTATACCACGTAATGAACCAGGTCCTGCAACTGTAAATTCATCTTCAGAAAAATCAACTACATCACTATAATTAATATCTGTAACTAATTGATATGCCATAAAATTACCAATCAAAGGATAAGATCTAAGTATATTAAATGCCTCTTCCATACTCTTACTATTAATAATCTTATCTTGCATATGATCTATAAAAAACATTTTATTAATCAAAGCTAAATGATTATCATGTTTTAAATCATATCCAAAAACTTTATTAGCACATGATATATATGCATCATTATATATTTTTTCTCCTCTATCTCTAGCTTCTTTTAATACTAAAGAATATTTATTAAAATCAAAGGTATCTAAAGTAACATCAGAAAAACTATTAACTAATAGTTCCCAAGTAGATTCTTTATTAAATAATTTAAATAAAACAATTCTAAAGATCATATCTTCATTACTATATTCTCTACCATTATAAATAACATTTCTAAGTAAATATTGACTTACTCTATCATTAACTCTATAACTATTACAAAACTTATATTCTTGTAAAATAGAATCATCTGTCCATGGAGCTTCTTCTCCTCTTAATTTCTTAAAAAATATATTCTGTCTTTCACATGCAAAATACCAATACAAGTCATATATATCATCTCTTTTTTTCATATACTCACCTCTTTTATTTTTTTATATCATAAAATAAATTTTTTCTCAAAAAAAAATTATTTACCTAATTTCTTATTAAATATAGTAAATAATCCATCAATAAACATTAATAAAATTAAAGAATATGTAAAATATCTAGGAACACTATTAATAAACTTATCAATAATTGGTTGAATCAAATAAATAATTACAAGTGAACCAACTACCCAAATACCAGTAACTTCTAAACATATATATTTTCCAATATTAAATTTAAATCTTCTATAATCCCAAAAAGTAATATGAAATATCTTTTCAATTAAATTACCACCTACATACTCTAATGTCGTTAATACTATCGCAATAACAATTAAAGTTATTAATACTTCCAAAAATTTATTAAGTTTTAATATCTTAAATAATCTTCTAGATATTAAAAGTATAATAACACCACCTACTCCATATATAGGAGTCCATGGTCCATAAAGTATTCCACTACTAATTTTATGATGTTCTAATAAATTAACTATTACTTCATACAAATACCCTAAAAATGAATATATAAAAAAAACATTTATATAATACATACAATCACCACTAATAGTATTTACAGGTTTTAAAATAATAAACAAAAAAACTTGAAATAAATCAAGTTTTTATAAATCTATTTTAACATTTTGTTTTTCTTCTTCACTAGCTTCAAAGAAATCTCTTTGACTCATACCTTTCTTCTTAGCAACAAAACTACTTGGGAATGTAACTACTAATTGATTATATAATGAGATATTAGAATTATAAAATCTTCTAGCAGCTTGTAGATGTTCTTCTACATCAGCAATAGCTTGTTGTAAAGTTTTAAAGTTTTCACTAGCTTTTAATTCTGGATAATTTTCTGCAAGTAAATTAATTTTTCTATAGTTTTCATCCATAATATTATTTACTTCATTTTTCTCTTTAAGAGACATATTACTACGAAGCTTTACTACTTCAAATAAAACTTCTTTTTCATGTTTAGCATACCCTTTAACAACTTCAATCATTTTTGTTAAAACATCATATCTTTTAGTCAAAGCTATATCTATTCCAGAAAGTGCTTCATCTATTTTAATAACTGATCTATTTAATTTATTAGAAGTTGAAATATACCATATAACAAAAATTAATACTACTACAAGAACTGCAATTATAATGTATAGTGGATTCATACTACACCTTCCTTCTAAATAAGTCATTATCTAGACTTAATTCATCAACAAAATTTGTAATTAACTTAATATCTGTAGAAATTTCATTCATAATTTTTTCTTCATTTATTTTAGTAAAGATTCCATGTTCAAATGAATCTTCATTATTATATATACCTATATGTAATTTATTATCAACAAAACAAAATAATAAACTTCCTTTAATAGTACTAGATAACTTTTTAATTCGTTCCATTAAAGAAGGAGTTAAAACATAAAATGCTTCAATCTCATCTTGAGCATATACTCTGAATTTATTATTAAAGTCTTGATCTTCCATAGCTACTTTTTTATATTTTATAGAACTCCCCCAATTACTTACTTTATTATTACTAAATTCCTTTTGACTAACTTGAATATTAGCTTTAAAAGGTTTATTAAAATCAAACACCATCCATCTACCCATAAAAATAGTAACATAAGTAGTAGTGGTATCACCATCGCTATCAGTACTTTCATGTTCTTCTTCAATATGAACATCTGCTTGAACAACATTTATATCTTTATACTTACCTTCTATATAATCATTTGAAGAATATATATCACCCATATACATCATTTGAGTATCCGCAATAACTGATCTATCTAAACCTTTTTCTGGTTCATATACTAAATCAGTAAAAACTCCTTTTAATGATTTTAAAACATAAGTATTTTTAAAAGCCAAAGTAAACTCTCTTTTTGGTTTAGAACTAATAATAACAGATATTATAATACCTAAAACTATACCAAAAAATATAAAAAACGGACTTTCTAATATAATCCAAAAGAAAACTGTTAGTACAATTCCAATAAAAATTCCTAATAAAGATCTATTTCTAGCTTTCTTTCTTAATACTTCTAATTCTTCTACACTCATAACATACTCCTAATCTCATCTATTATAAAATAATTATAAAAAAGTAAATAAAAAAAATCAATCATTTCTGATTGACTTTACAAACTAAAATGGTGCCGAAACCAGGACTTGAACCCGGAACCTACTGATTACAAATCAGTTGCTCTACCAATTGAGCTATTTCGGCAGATGGTGCTCGTAAAGGGACTTGAACCCATACGATATCACTACCAGCAGATTTTGAGTCTGCCGCGTCTACCAATTCCGCCATACGAGCTTGTGACATAAATAATTATATCACACAATAATTAAACGTTTCAATACTTAATTACTCTAAAAATAATTTTCTAGTAATAAAGTTAAATACCATAACTATAGCAGTTGCTACTATTTTTACTATTAAATAACTAATATTCATTATATCAGTACCAAACCACATAATTATTTCTGTTAATACTAAACCTATAATACTAAAAACAATAAATATAATAAAATTCTTTCTTTCATCTTTATTACTATCAACATCAAATACCCATTTAATACTTAATATATAGTTAAATATTACTGATATAGTAAATGCTATAGCTGCAGCTAATAAAACATTAAAATTTAATACTTCCTTACAAAATATTAATGTTAAATAATCAATTACAAAAGCAATACCACCTACTACTAAAAACTTTAGTATCTGTGCAAATAATTTACTATTTTTGATCTTATTAATCATTTTATTTACTATTTTCCTTTTTTTCTTTTGTATTAATTAATATAAACTCAAATAATTGCCTATGTTTTTGCACAACTACTTCTAGTATTAATCCACATATAAATGAAAGTAATGAAACCATCAACATAAATCCAGAGAATATTAATGTTGGGAATCTTGGTACTAATCCAGTTTGGAAATATTCTACAAATACTGGAATTCCAAAAATTAATGATACAATGAAGAACATTAAACTTATTAATCCAAAGAATATAGCAGGTTTATACTCTTTAAATAATCTAGCTATTGTTTTTAACACCTTTAAACCATCACTATAAGTATTTAATTTAGATACACTTCCTGCTGGTCTATCTCTATAATCAACAGGAATTTCTCTTAGTAAGAAATTCTTATCTAATGCATGAATAGTCATTTCTGTTTCTATTTCAAATCCCTTTGATAATACTGGAAATGTTTTAACAAATTCATATGAGAATGCTCTATAACCTGTCATTATATCTTTAATATTACTTTTAAATAAACTATTTATTAAACCTCTAACTAATTTATTACCAAAATTATGAAATGGTCTTTTATTTTCTTGAAAATATGTACTAGATAATCTATCACCAATTACCATATCTGCTTTTCCTTCTAATACTAAATCACACATTTCTCTAGCATTTTCTTTTGGATATGTATCATCTCCATCAATCATTAGATAACAATCAGCATCAATGTCCCTAAACATACTTCTAATAACATTACCTTTACCTTGACGATATTCATATTTAACTATAGCTCCTGCTTTAGTAGCAATTTTATCAGTATCATCTTTAGAATTATTATCATAAACATAAATATCTGCTTCTGGTAAAACTTCCTTATAATCCCTTACAACTTTCTCAATAGTTTTAGCCTCATTATAACAAGGTATTAAAACTGCTATTTTCTTATCACTTTTTTTCATACAAATACTCCTTTATTTATTTTTTATTTTTTTATCCTTAAAATAAGGTAATAACATTAATAATGGTAAACAAGTATATACAGAATATATATATCTAAATTCAGCAAATACAGGTGTTGCAACCATTAGTGTTAACCATACTCCAAATACTGGAACATATGCTAATATATATCTTTTAACTTTCTTTCTTATACATACATATCCAAATAATCCTAATATCCAATATGCTAAACTTGTACTCCATGTCATGTTTACAAATGGAAATGTCCTATCTTCTATTCTTGATGCATATCTATCCAACACCTTAGGTCCCTTAGGTGTACTTCTAAGTCCTATTGAATTAATAGCAACTCCTTTATGAACAGACCAATAGTTTACACCAGGATACCAATACCCGAGTGTCTGAACTAAGTAAGCCTTAGTAGCAATAACTGGATGTTGAATAGTTAACTTAACCCATAATAGAAATAATTCTGTTTTATGTGCATTAAAATAATCCCTATTATAACTTTCATTAAATTTTATATCATCAACAGTTATCGGATTATATATAATCTTTAGTTTTTCTACTCCAATTAACTTATCTAATATCTTTTTTTCATTCTTAGTAAACTTAACATTTTCATAAGCCATTCTTCCAACTTGTTGTAATGGAATTGCAATATATTCAGCAGAAGAACTATTAGCTACATGATAATAACTAAATATAGGTCCAACTATCATATAATAAGAGGATAACACAATTATTAAAGATAAGAAAACTATTTTTATTTTATCTTTCAAAAATATTAACATAAATATAGAAAATATAAAATACATATATATAGCATTATTTCGATATAAAATAACCAGTAATGAAATAATAATAAATGAAATTAAATCTCTAAATTTTAACACTTCATATTTATCACATATTTTAATAATCTTTATAGTAAACAACACTATCAATCCAGCAAAGATTATATCTTTCCATATAGTAACACTAAAATATCCATGCATTGGTATTAAAGAAAAATATAATATACATAAAACTAAATATATTTTTTTTATATTTTTCTTTGCGAGAAAAACCACTAAATACGAAAATATACTAGCCATTATTATCATTTGAACAATAGCATAACACGCAATAGCAGCATTTGAATTTCTAAATATTAAATATCCTAATTTAAATGGAATAGCGATAGTAAAAGCATAAATAATTGGATGATGATTTGATAACTGTGAAAAATTATAAAATACTGTCTCAATTGATCCTGTTGAATCATCAGTAATTACAGCTGGATACAATGATAAAAAATATGGTATCCAACTTATAAATATAACAATAAATGAAATAACAAATAATTTTAAATACTTATTATTCTTGCTATTACTTAAGCAATCTACTTCACATAATTTAGGTAACAAATTAATTATAATAGTATAAAAAACTATATATATTCCAACAAAACTTATTAACATCGTAATTATAGATTCAGCTATTACATTATAAGTTACTCCACCAATAAACATTAATAATGAAAATACAATAGAAAATATCAAACTACTTTTAATATATTTCTTATTATATATATCAACCCTTAAATAAAACATTACCAATAATACTAATAAAGACCATGATATAGGGTTATATGGAACAATTATTCCGTTTATATGAAATAATAAATATACAAAGATAGCCATAATAATTCTAAGAATTTTATCATCATTTTTCATTTTATTAATAATACTTTCTTTCATTATTATCACCGACTATTATAAAGTAATTATTCAACTTCTTCTTTGTATTTAGAAGTATACAAATCACTATCTTCTTCTATTTCTTCTTCATCTTCCATAAATTGATCCATATTAGGTAAATCATCTATAGTTGATAAACCAAAATAATCTAAAAATTCACTAGTTGTCTTATATAAAATAGGTCTTCCAGGAGCATCACTTCTACCAACTTCCCTAATAAATCCTTTAGCAACTAATTTTCGAATAATTTGAGAACTTCCTACTCCTCTAATTTTATCAACTTCTATTCTAGTAAGTGGCTCATTATAAGCAATAATTGCTAAAGTCTCTAATGCAGCTTGACTTAAAGTATTTGTCTCTGGATTTTCAATTAATTTTTGATAATATTCTTTATGCTCAAATTTAGTAGTTAATTTAAATCTATTACCTAAAAAATCTATTCTTAAACCACGATCTTTTTCTTCATAACTTTGTTTTAACTCTCTCAATAAACTTTTAGCTTCTTCTTCATTTATTTCTAAAACATCTTCTATTTGCTCTAAACTCAAACCCTCTTCGCCTACAACAAATAGTAACCCTTCTAATACAGCTCTATTTTCCATTTGGCACCTCACATATTATGTCACTAAATTCTTTTTCCTGTGTGATAATTAATTCCTTACTTTTAGCCATCTCAAGTACTGCTAAAAAAGTAGCAACTATATAATCTTTTGAAACTACAGGGAATAATTCAAAAAACGAAATTTTCTTTTTCTCCTTTAATATTCTTTTTATATCATGTCTACGAGATGAAACAGAAATCTCATTAACCGTAACTTTTGTCTTTAATGGTTTATTAGCTCTTTGTCTTTCTAAATATTTTTTAAATGCATCTACTAAATCATCTAAAGAAACATCAGTAGTAATAGTAGTATTTTCTTCTGCATAATTATTAATATTTTCAGGTGACTTAGTATATATTTCTTTTCTAATATTTTCTTTTTCTTGTAATACTTTAGTTATTTCTTTATATGCTTGATATTCAAGTAATCGATTAACTAATTCTTCTCTTGGATCAATTTCTTCTCCATCTTCTGTTTCTAATTTTTCATTTGGAAGTAATAATTTAGATTTTATTTCTATTAGTTCACTTGCTAATACTAAGTATTCACTAGCAATCTCTAAATTCATTTTTTCTTGTTCTTCTAAATATGAAATATACTGCTTAGTAATTTCTTCTATTTCTATATTCATTATATCCATTTTACTTTCTTTTATTAAATGTAAAAGTAAGTCTAATGGACCTTCAAATTCATTAATCTTAAATTCTATATTCATATTCTCACTTCCAGACTATAAACTCATTATATCATAAACTTTTAATATGTGCTATAATGTTTGCAGGTGATAAATATGAAAAACTTTACTATGAAAGATGAAAACTTTATTTGTGAAAATTGTAATCAAGAAGTACTACCTCTAGGTTACACCGCCAGAGACCATTGCCCTTACTGTCTATACTCTAAACATCTAGATATTAATCCTGGAGATAGAGCTAATAATTGTAAAGGATTACTAAAACCTATTGGTATAGAAAAATTTAAAGATACTTATAAAATTATATATAAATGTGAAAGTTGTAATGAACTACATAAAAATGTTATGGCTAAAGATGATAATATGGATTTAATTATAGAACTTTCAAACATAGAAAACATCTAGTATAAACTAGATGTTTTTTTATTAATTTCTTGGTCTAAATATTAAAGCAAATACAAATGAAAATATTATAGCTGCAGTAATACCAGTAGCTGTTAAATCAAACATTCCCATAAGTATTCCTACTATTCCATATTGATTAGTTTTAGCTAATGCTCCATGAATTAATGAATGACCAAAACTAGTAATAGGAACTAATGCTCCCCCACCAACCACCTCAATTATCTTATCATATATACTAAATGAATCTAAGAATGCACCAAACACAACTAATATACTTGTAATATGACCTGGTGTTAATTTTGAATTATCCAATATAAGTTGTGAAATCATACAAATAAATCCACAAAATAAAAATGAATTAAATAGTAACACTATACCACCTCCAAACTAACAGCATTAGCTATAGAATAGATATTTTCTTTTTGATAAAGCATAGTTGGAGAAAAAAGTGCTCCTGTCGCAACTAATAAAACTTTCTTATATTTTTTCTTTTTTAGTTCGTTATATAAATAACCAAATCCAACTAACCCACTACATACAGGACCACTTCCTCCTGCTAAGCATTCCCTCTGATTATTAAGATCATAAATCATTACACCACAATCATTATAATTATTACTAAAATCCAAATTATATTCACTTTTCATATAATCTTTAAATATTTCTTTTCCATAAACTCCTAAATCTCCAGTTAAAATTAAATCATAATACTCTGGTTTTCTTTTCAAATCATCTAAATGTTTTTTCACTGTATCAATAGCAGCTGGAGCCATAACACGTCCCATATCATTTGGATCATTCTGTGAATAATCTATAATCTTACCTAAAGTAGAACTTTCTACTTTAACACTAGTTTTTTTATTTGTTAAAAACATAGAAGCACTACCAGTACAAGTAAAAGTAGAACTATGTGGTCTAGGTGCACCATACTCAGTAGGATTTCTATATTGCTTTTCAGCAGACATATTATGACTAGATACAGTAACAATAGCATTATTAATTCTTTTAGAATCTATTAAACTTGAAGCAATAATCATAGACTCTACACTAGTACTACAAGCTCCATATGTCCCAATAAAAGATTTAGAGTACCCCAATGCTCCATATGTAGTTGCTGAAATTTGATTTAATAAATCTCCACCTATTATTAAATCTACATCACCTTTTTTAACACCTGTTTTTTTATGCAAAATATTCAAACTATCTTTAACAAGTTTAACTTCTGCTTTTTCAAAAGAATCCTCCCCAAAATATAAATCATCATATGTTTTATCATAATACTTTTTTAATGGTCCTTTTTTTTCATAAGGCCCACCAACAGTAGCTGTATCTAATACATAAACATTGTCATATTTAAAAGTCATGCTCCACCTCCGATTAAATATCTAATCATTCCAAAGAACCAAGCAGACACAACACCATATAAAATAACAGAACCAGCTAATTTAAAAATATTAGAACCAAGACCATATATAAAACCTTCTTTTTTATAATCTAGTGCTGCACTAGTCATAGAATGAGCAAACCCCGTTATAGGAATTAAAATACCACACTTAAATTTAGTAACTAACTTATCAAAAAAACCTAATGCTGTAGATAAAGAAGCAATAAATATTAAAATTATTATCATAAAAGTAGAAGCTTCATTTCTAGATATATGTGTATAATAACATAACAGTTCTATTATCCCTTCTCCTAACATTCCAATTAACCCACCAACAAAAAATGCAATTAAAGCATTACTTCCTCTAGTCTCTTTTGCCTGATATTTATCAGCTATTTTCTCATATTTACTATTTTTCATATAATCACCAGTATTAGTATTAGAAAAATTTAAATTTTTATACAAAAAAACAACTAATAATAAGTTGTTTATAAACTAGATCTTAGTTTTTGCAACACTTTAGTCTCTTTTCTTGATACTTGAACTTGACTCATACCATTCATCTTACCAATCTCACTCTGCGTTAAATCATAAAAATATCTAGATTTAATTAATTCTTTTTCATCTTCATCTAAATTATTAATAGCACTTTTTAAATCCATAATTACAGGATTAGTATCATGATCTTCTACACTGATCGAATTATATAAATTAACATCTTCATCATCATAATAATAATCTAAACTTTTAATATTTTGAACTGATTGTTCTGCCATTATTATTTTTTCTTCATCGACTTCTAAAAATAATGATAATTCTAAAGTCGTTGCTTCTCTTCCTAATTTTTGTCTCATCACCTCACGAGCTTTTTCAATACTTCTATTTAACTTTAATACATCCTTTCCAACCTTAATAGTTCTAGATTCTCTAATATATTTATTAACTTCACCTAAAATGTAATAATATGCATATGTAGAAAACTTTGTATCAAAATTATTATCATAATTATTATATGCATTTACTAAGGCCATCATACCTACTTGATATAAATCATCCTTATCAAAACTATTATACTTTTTTATAATACTATATACCATCTTCTCATACTCTAATATATCATCCACTTAATCACCTCGTATAAGAATATAGAACATAATAAATATTTTTTATACATATTCGACAAAATATATCAATAAATTCGTTCGACAAAAAAGAAGTTATTTAAATAACTTCTCTACATTTTCTTTAGGCATTAACATTTGAATATTCTTATCTATCTTAAACTTAAACTTAGTTTTATCTGTCTTATATTCTTCTCCATCAATACACCATGATGTTTTAGGTTGTTGTAAGAATTCTATTTCAAAATTATCTGTTTGATAATACTTAATACCTGGAACATTCTTCACATCCCTAGTAGTTAACTGCACTAACATTTTTAAAACTTCTGCTTTATTTTTAGGGTTAGCAAGGGCTATTTCAAACATATTATCATCTAATTTAACATCATAGTATATATCATCTACTCCTGCTACTCTAGTAGCATTTGTAATAAAGATAAATGAATAATTACCACTGTACTCTTTATCATCAATCTTATATTTTATATCATACTTATTCATCTTCTGACCTATTTCTCTTATTCCATACATAATATAGGCAAGTTTACCAAATTTCTTTTTTAATCCCCTTGGAGTATTATATGCCATATCTATATAATCTCCTAAACAAGCAACATAAACAAAAACTTTATCTTCAATATAACAAACATCTAATTTTTTCTTTACACCAGAAAGTAAAAGTTCTAAATTTTTTTGATAATTATTAGTATATCCATACATATTAGCAACATCATTAGTAGTACCCATAGGAAGATTAGCCAAAATTAACTTCTTTTTTCTTTGAACATTTCCTGTAACAACTTCATTTAATGTCCCATCTCCACCTGCACTAATAACTAAATCAATATCATCATCCAAACTTTTAACAATCTCAGTCGCATCGCTCATATGTTTTGTATATCTTATTTCTGCATCATATCCATACTTTCTTAAAATATCATAAAACATACTCTTATTATCCAGTTTCTTAATTTTTCCACTTTCTGGATTCATAATAATTATACATTTTTTCAAGATAATCACTCCTTGGTGTTATTATATCACTTTTTTTAAATATTAAATATATTATTGTTATTTATTGAGAGAAATTCATTAATATGTTATGATATATATAACATGATGATAGAGGGTGGTTCAATGAAAAGCAAAACAAAACAAAGAATTTTTTTATTTGACAATTTAAAGTTTCTATTAATTTTATTAGTAGTAATTGGACATTTTGTAGATATAGGTGTTAGTAAATCAAATATATATAAAAGTATTTTTATAAGTATATATGCATTTCATATGCCCCTATTTCTTTTTATAGCAGGTATGTTTCATAAAGATGAAAATATAAAAGAAAAAATTCTTTCTTTTATTTCTATAGGAATGATATTAAAAATATTACTATGCTTTATAACAATTCTTATAAAAGAACATTCTGGATTTTCACTATTAGGAGATAGTGAAGCTCCATGGTATATGTTCGCAACTGCTGCATTTATTGGAATTACATATTTATTAAGAGACTACAACAAATTATATATCATTATTTTCTGGTTTATACTAGGTTGTTTTGTTGGATATGATCCAAATGTAGGAGATTATTTATACCTATCAAGAATAACAGTATTATATCCATTCTATTTATTAGGAAATTATATAAATAAAGAAGATATAAAGAAATTAACTGAACTAAGATGGATAAAAATATGTGGCATCCTATGCATAGTGGCCTGGATATTCATATGTTTTAATCAATTAGATAATATTTACCATATTAGATATTTACTTACAGCCAAAAATTCATTTTATGCTTACAATCCTAAATATTTAAAATATATGTATTTAGTACGACTATTCTGCTATGGACTAGCAATAACATTAAGTATTTCTATTATAAGTATAATTCCTAAAAAAGAAATAAAATTTATAACATCATTTGGTAGTAGAACTTTACAAGTATATTTCTGGCACTTACCAATATTAATAATACTATCATCTACACCAATTTATAACTATCTTATCGAAACACCAATAGGAAAACTTGCATGGATACTAATTGGAATTATTATTACTTGCATATTAAGCATTAAAGTAATTGGAATTACAACAGATAAAGTTATGAATTTTTTCAAAGAAACAAAGAAAATAAAAACAGTAAAAACAACAAAAGAAACAAAAACTAAGACAAAAAAAACTACTACAAAAAAAGAAAAAGAAACAAAACCTAAAAAGAAAGAAACCACTACAAAGAAAACTAAAGAACCAAAGTCTAAAACAAAAAATAAGAAGTAATTATTACTTCTTATTTTTTTGTATATACTTTTTTACTTTCTTCATAAGAAACAGTATTTCTAATTCCATCTTCTAAACTAGTTTGTGGATTAAATCCTAAAGAATATAGTTTATCATCATTAAGTCTTGTTCTCTTGAAATTAACATACTTAGTAGCACTATCTTTATCAATATCAAATACTAATTCTAAATTTCTTTCAGGATACATACTAATAAGCTTTTCTGCTAAATTTCTAATTGATATCTCTTCTGTTTCATTAGATACATTATATATTTCATTTTTCTTATCACTAAGTGTTATTAGTAATAATGCTAAAGTTGCATCAGATACATAACAAAATGCTCTTAAGGCATCTCCACTACTCTTTAATACAATATTTTCTCCATTGATAACATTAGATAATAAATCAGCCATAATTCTACCATCATCATGAATTATCATACCAGGACCATATGAATGAGCAAGTCGAGCTATTTTAAAATCAACATCATATTGATATCCATAAGATACAATCATGTTTTCAGCTAATCGTTTACTCTCAGGATAACATGATCTAACAATAGAATTATCCAAAATACCCATATCAGTCTCTAACACTTCATCTTTATCATCTACTTTACCATAGATTTCTCTAGTAGAAGTAAATAAAACCTCAGCATTTTTTTCTTTAGCAAGTTCTAATACATTTTTAGTACCTATAACATTAGCATCAATTATTGAAACCGGATTACTAACCAATGTTTTAGGATTTGCAGAACTAGCCATATGAATTATATAATCCAAATCACCATCTATCTCAATAGGTTTAGTAACATCTTGAATTACATAATTAACATCATCTTTATAATCATCTAATACACTATCTAACTTTTCTTTATTTCTAGCTAAAGCATAAATGTTAATATTATAACCATGATTTCTATTTAAATATACCAAAAATCCTAAATAATAAGAAGCAAGCATTCCAGTAGCACCAGTAATTAAAATATTTTTATTTTTTAACTTAGAAAAATCATAGCCACTATTAAACATATTATCCATATCATTCATCACGACGTGGTTTTTTAACATATTCATTCCCCTTTTCTTTATGTAATCTATCATAAATAGATTCTGCTAATGCAATATCTTTTGGAGTAGTAATTTTAATATTATCATAATCAGTCTCAATAACTGATAATGGATTACCATAATAATTCATTAAAGTTGATGAATCAACAAAATTAATTTTATTATCTCTTATAGCATTTTGATGTGCTCCATAAATATTACCAAGTCTAAAAGTTTGAGGTGCTTTAGCAATTAAAGACTGACTTCTAGCAGGTATTTCTTTTACACTATTTTCTTCATCCACTATTAAGAATGTTTCTGTAGCCTTAACACATGAAATACAACTTCCAGTTACTTGTGCAACACTAATATTTTCATTAATTAATTCATCTGTTATAAAAGGTCTAACTCCATCATGAATTAAAACTATAGTATCCTCATCAAATTGATCATGAGCATATTTAACTCCATTGTATATTGATAATTGACCAGTTTCTCCTCCTGGAACAATACCAACAACTTTATCTATATTATATTCAGCAACTAACTCTTTAGTAAAATCTATATAGCTTGCTAACATACATATAACAATAGCATCTACATTATCATTATTTTGAAATTTTTCCAATGTATGAACTAATATTTCTTTATCTTTTAATTTTAAAAATTGCTTTGGTGTTGAAGCTCCCATTCTTTGACCTACTCCACCAGCAAAAACGATTGCTACTTTTTTCATGTACAAACCTCCCCTAACACATAAAATATATTATACAACATTTTAAAAAACAGTCAATCACAAATAGACTTTATAAAAGAAATTTGATAAAATTATTATAGAGGTGCAATATGACAAAAGAAGAACAAAAAAAATTACAAAAAAAACAAATGGAAATATTAGATGAAATTGATAAAATCTGTAAAAAACATAAAATCAAATATTCACTTGATGCAGGTACTCTACTAGGAGCTATAAGACATAATGGATTTATTCCATGGGATGATGATGCTGACATATTAATGACTAGAGATAATTACAATAAATTCTTAAAAATTGCTGAAAAAGAATTACCAGAAAACTATTTTATACAGACACCATCAAAAGAACATGATTATCCACATACATTTACTAAATTAAGATTAAACAACACATTATTAGTAGAAAAAATAAATGTAGGTAAGAACTTCCATCAAGGTATATTTGTAGACATATTTCCATATGATTATGCAGGAAATACTCTACTTGGAGCTAAACTAAAAACTATCTACATAGTCAGTCTTAGAACACTTTTATTAAAGAAATTAGGTTACCCAGTTAAAGGAAGAAGTTTTATCCAAAAAATAGTTATAGGTTTTCTATCAATATTTGCAAAATTCACTAACAGTGATAAATTAAAAAGAAAAATAGAAAAATCTCTATTAAACAATAAAAAGAAAACTAAATATATTGCAAGTTTAACTGGTAATTCACTATTTAATGCAATAATGAGAACAAGTATTTTTGATAAATACACAACACATAAATTTGAAAATAAAGAATATTCTATTATAAAAGATTATGATGAATACCTACATAATCTATATGGTGACTACATGACTCCACCAGAACAAAAAGAAAGAGAAATAGGTCATGGAGTAATTAAAGTAGAATTTAATACAAAAAAATAAAGAGCTTAATTATTAAGCTCTTTTTAATATCTTATTAAAACCATTGATGAACTGATCTAATAAATACTTAAATTGTTCATTATTTCTAAAGAAAATATATATTATTAATAAAGATATTACCATTATTATAGAACCATATACTATAAATGAAATAAATTGATTAGCTATAGGAATAAAGTTTATTATAAATAAACATATACAAAATATTAATAATAATACCAACAAATATTTACATTGATCTTTTATAAATCCAAACATATTCTTCTTAAAAATATGCTTATAAATAATATATGGTTTATTCCATAAAGGTACTAATATAATACTTATTAAAGTACCTAATACGACTCCTATTAATCCAAAATATTTACATAAAATTATTGATAATGCTAAATTAATAACAGTTTGTATTAAGGTTGCATATTTATCATTATTATAAAGTCCAGTAGCATCTTTAATTATTTCTAATGTTCTAAGTATTCCATTTAAATAAAAGTTTGCACAGATAACTGATATTATTGGCATACTAAGTCCAAAATCAGCACCAAAACAAAACTTTATAAATGGTGTTAATAAAAACCAAAATTCAATAGTAATAATACCATATACAATAAAAGCAAATAGTGCTGTAATATTATATACATTTTCTAGCACATCAGTATCAGATTCTACAGCCAAATCACCATAACTGGCAGTCATACCACCAAATGCTCTATAAACAATTGAATCCATCATAGAAGTTATTGATAAATAATTTATATAAATACCAACCACAGCCACACCTAAATTAGAATTAGCAGAAATAACTGCACTATCGGTACCAGAAATTAAATACCCTCCTACTTTATACAAGAACATAGATGTAACAGATTTTTTTATTTCTTTTTGTTCTGTTTTAGATATTTCAATTTTGGAATTGAAATCAATTTTATCATATTTTTTAGTTATATATCGATTAATAAGTATACGCTGTAATACTAATCCAACAAGTTGAATCATTATAAATAATATAAAGTCTGGATATATTATTAATGAAATTAATCTAATAATATATATAAGAATGTATGTTACACCTATAATAAATGTAAGTTCATAATTTTTTTGATCTGCATATAATAATGAATCTTTATATGAAATAAAATATGTAGATGCCGTTGTTAATAAATATAAAATATAAATAAATTCTAAATTAGGTATATTATCAGTAACAATAAATTTTAAAAATGGTATAAATGCAATACCAATAATTAAAACTATTATTCCTAAGAAATTATACATCTTCTTATAAAAACTCATCAAAGCACTTACTTTTTTATAATCCTTATCATGAATAGGTTTATACAAACTATAATTAATTGCTGTACTTATTCCTAAATCTGTAATTGATAAAACAACTAATAAATTTGTAAGTAAACTATCAAGTCCTAATAAAGATTTTCCCAAAGTCTTTACAAAAACTATTCTAACTACAAATAATAATATTGATCTAACAATTAAAATTGAAGAATTAGAAACAGCATTAAAAAAAGATTTTTTTATTCTCATACTCTACCCCTCTTTATTAATATCACTATAAAGATTCATAGCACTTTTAATAACATCATCCATATCATAATATTTATATTCAGCAAGTCTACCACCAAATATAACATTATCTTCATTATTAGATAATTCTCTATATTTAGAAGCTAATTCATTATTAATATCATCATTAACAGTATAATATTTTTCCATTCCTTCTTTATAATCTGCTGGATATTCATAAGTAATAACGGTTTTACTAGATTCACAGTTTTCAAAATGCTTATGCTCTATTACTCTTGTATATTCCACTTCATGCCCAGTATAATTAACTACTGCATTACCTTGGAAATTTTCTATATTCTCTACTTTAGTATCAAATTTTAATGATCTCCATTCTAATTTACCTAAAGAATAATCAAAATATTCATCAATAGGACCAGTATAAATAACCTTTTCTGCTAAAGAATTATATATATCTCTATCATCAAAATAATTAGAATTAAGTTTTACATCAATTCCTTCAATCATTTGCTCTACTAATTTAGTATACCCACCTATTGGTATACCTTGATACTTATCATTAAAATAGTTATTATCATATATAAGTCTTACCGGTAACCTCTTAATAATAAAAGAAGGTAATTCACTACACTTACGATTCCATTGTTTTTCTGTATAACCTTTAATTAATTTTTCATAAATTGTTCTACCCACTAAACTAATAGCTTGTTCTTCTAAGTTTTTTGGTTCATGATCTATTTCTTTCTTTTCTTCATTAATATGTCTTAAAGCATCTTCTGGAGTTATAACATCATCCCAGATTTTAGAAAAAGTATTCATATTAAATGGTAGGTTATATATTTCATTTCCAATTCTTGCAACTGGAGAATTAGTATATCTATTAAATTCTACAAAACTATTTACATAATCCCATACATCTTTATAGTCAGTATGAAAAATATGTGCACCATATCTATGAACATTGATACCTTCTACTTCTTCTGTATAAACATTACCAGCAATATGATCACGTCTATCAATCATTAATACACTTTTTCCATCAGCTTTAGCTAAATTAGCAAAAGTAGCTCCAAAAAGTCCAGTACCAACTATTAAATAATCATATTTTTTCATATATTCACATCCTAATATAATCTTAATTTTCTAAGTATTACAAATGCAATAAACTTAATCCTCTGTAATAATTTTTCTTCTGTATTAACAACAAAATTATCATGAATTTTAAAATTTTGATGCATAAGCCAAACATTAAATAATCTCTCACTTAAAAATCCATATACTCTTTGTTGATAAGGAACACGTCCTGTAATATCAATTCTCTTTTCTACTTCAAAAAGAATATTAAATAACCATTCACAGTACTCATCCATTTTTTCTTTAGACATAATAAACATATTACACGAATAATACATATTCATCTTCTTTAATTTATCAAAGTCATCTAAATATTCAGGATACTTCTCAGAAATAATATTTCTACACTCATCTAAATCACCTATAAAATGTCCATAATTATATCTATCATAAACACTTCTATCCAATTTTGTTCTTTGAGGTAAAATAACATCATATTTATCAAGTATAGTAGAAATATTTTTTTCACTTAAAATTTTTAGTGTCTTATTGGAAGTAAAAAATCTTCTATAGTGACATAATCCAATATATTTAGATTTTGTATTTTTCCACATCCAATATAAACCAGTTAACTCACAATAATTCTTATTCTTATTAGAAATATTATCTCCAACTGAATCAAATAACATATTATCTATTTTAGTTTCTTTCTTACCAACCATTAATCTTTTATAACATTTATCTAATTTATACTTAGATAAATCAACATCCTTATGCATAATAACATAAATATTTAAATCTTCTTTTTTCATACTATATCCCCATATCCTCTAAAATCTTCTTAGTAGTAACATCCCAAGTAAATTTATTAACAACAGTCTTATTTAATTCTTGTCCCATCTTCTTAGTTAATTCTTTATCTTTAACTAATTTTTCTAATGATTTTTCTAAAGCTTTTTGACTCTCTACTACTATTCCGTTTTTACCATTTAAAAAATATTTAGTACCTCCATTAGGTGTTGCGATAACAGCACACTTCATAAGACCAGCTTCTAATATACAAGTTGGAAGTCCTTCTGGATAATGAGATGGATGAACAAATATATTTGCTTTAGCATAAATTTTAATTAATTGATCAAAATTATTTCTACCTAAAAACTTAATATTATCAGCAGTATAAGTAGTTTTTAAATATGATAAAAAGTTTCCATCTCCAGCTATTTGTAATTCCAAATCCTTATACTTTTTACTCAACTTATTAAAAGCTATTATTAAATCTTCAATACCTTTTTCTTTTAATATTCTTCCAGCATATAATATTACAGTCTTATCTTTACTTTTAGTTATTTTAATATTTTTATCAAATCTATTAATAGAGTTATACCAAACACCATTTGAATTGATTTTAAAGTGTTTTTGCCAATTACAAGCATCCTCAGACACCCCATAATATTTATCTACATATTTTTTTAAATGACTAGTTAAAGCATGCTCATACTTTTCTCCAAAATAATCAAGTACTTTATTACTAACACTTAAATGATTTGAACCATGCTCTATTAAATATACAGGTATTCCTCTTTTCTTCCCGTACTTAGCTCCTAATAAACTTGTTAAATGGAATCTTGTATTAACAATTATTCTATCTATCTCATATTTATCAAGTTCAGCCATAACATCTTTAAATTTCTTATTACGTTTTATTAATGGATATCTTTTATGAAATAACTTATGAATTGGTACTCTTAAATTTAAAATACCATCAATGTTTTCTTTAGTCTCAAAATTATCATAATTAGAACTAACAATTATAACCCTATACCCTAAGTTTTTCATTTCTCTAGATAAATTATCTACATATCTTTCAATACCACCTAAATGTGGTAATGCATATCCCGAAAATATTACTACTGTTTTCATTTTTTCTCCTTTAATATTGATACTTCTTGAATCAATAATGTTATTTTTCTTTTTAAATTTGCAATAATTAGTGTTAACAATAAAGTTATTATTAATAAAATTGTAAGTATAATTCCAACAACAAAATTAGTACTAGATACCATTCCTAATAAAGATACACAATATGAAACAAAATTAGGAAACAAAACAAGTAACAATAAACTACACATTGGAATAAACCAAATAATAGAATATTTAATTGGTAATTTATTCTTTCTTATTAAATAAAATAATAACAATACCCAAACTAAACAAAATACAACTAAAATTATTCTTAACGTACTATTCATTTTCTACCACCCATCAATACTATTGATAATATAACATTAAACATATAATATGCATTTTTCCATGATCCAATTGAAGATTTACCAGCTACTCTTTCTTTCATACTAACAGCCTTCTCATCAATCACAAATTTATCTTTTAATAACTCTGTTGTTGTAATTGGTTCAGGATATTCTAAAGGATATGATCTAGAAAATCTTTCAATTATTTTTCTATCACATGCTCTAAATCCTGATGTAGTATCATATATTTTTTTACCTGTTTTTAACTTTATAAAGAAAGAAATTAATTTAATACCCATTTGTCTAGACATAGTAGACTTAAAATCACTACTAGTAAGATCTATAAATCTAGAACCTATTACCATATCAGCCTTACCATCGATTATAGGATCAATTATATTCTTAACATAATTAACATCATGTTGACCATCACCATCAAACTGTACTGCTATATCATAATTATTCATATATGCATACTTATAACCAGTTTGAACAGCTCCACCTATACCTAAATTCTCAACTAAATTAATATGTGGTATCTTATTTTCTTCTAAAATACTTTTTGTATTATCCAAAGATCCATCATTTATCACAATAACATCATACTTATAATCACTTTTCTTATTATAATTCTCAATTGTTTTATACGTATTAAGTATATTTTTTTCTTCATTATAAGCAGGAATTATTAATAAAACTTTTTTCCTCATAACTGCCTCCAATAATTAAACTCTTATATAAGTTAATTATACAATAATTTAATAATCAATGCAAAAAAAAGAAGGGATTTTATGCCTTCTTTCTTGGTTTATTAAATATTTTGTCAAAATTCAATATAAATAATAAAAGTACTGCAAAAAATACTAAATAATTAATATATGCATATCTTAAATCTTGAGCCAAATTTATTGGTAACAAAGATATAGTATTAAAAAACATTGGAGTGCCAAATAACCATATTCTCCTATCATAAACTTTTATTGATAAAATAATTAGCATAATAATACTTAAATAAAGTATTAATGCTGGCTGATAGAAAATTTTTAATGGCTTAACAAAGCCAAAATTTATAACTTTATCATACTGATCTTGTATAAATTTAATCTTTGGAGTTGTTATTCCATCAAATCCTAAATAACCCCATTCTGAGAAAGCAAATACATATACTGATCCACCATTAAATTGTGATATAGGATCTATAAGTAATGCATCACTCTTTAAATAATGTTTAACTATAGTAAATGGATGTTTTATACTATACTTTAAGAATATGCTCATTAATTTAGAATCATTATTATTTACAAATTTACCATCAAAATCTTTACACATAGTAATGGAATTAATTATATATGGATCATAAACTTCTTTCCATTTTTTTACTTCTAAAATATCATTTAAAAACTCCAAATCTTCTTCATCAGTAATATTACCATCCCTAAGATGTGCACTCATCATCCATATAATATAGTTATTCTTTAAAGAAAGTGATTTTTCTTTCTCCTCTTTAGTAGTTATTTTAGCTTTATATTTATCATATCTACTAAGATATATTTTTTTAGGAATACTAATTAATCCATTCAATAAAACAAAAGCTAAAATTAATAATCCTATTTTTTTCATAATATCTTTATTAATTACTTTTCTTTTACTAATAATAACTATTATTAATAATATAAAATACATAACTACGACATATAAACCATTATGTCTATAATTAGAAATTAATGTTAGTAATAACCCAATTATTATATATTCATAATTCTTATAATTAAACTTATTATTAATACCCTTAAAAAGTAAAACTCCAATCATAAATAAATAATATGAATATAAAATATCTTTCCATAAAGTAATTGAATAAATACTGATTACTGGAAATAAACTCATTACAAATGTAAAACTATAGATTATCAAGTTACATTTTATTTTATCCTTAAAAAGTCCACAAAAATAACTCCAAAAAGAAGAAAATATAAATATTTGAAAAAGTAAAACAGTAGTAGATGATGCATGTATTTTAAATAACAAATAAATAAAATATGTACTAAAAAACGGATGAGAATTAGTAATCATTCCACTTTCTACTTGTCCTAATTGATTTAAGCTATCATAAGATAAAATTCCTGGATAATATCCTAAAAAAATAACACAAAGAATTATAAAAGGAATTAAAAATGTAATAATATTAACTCTATAATCTATAATTATTTTCTTTACTTTATTCATAATATCCTACTTTCTATTATTTAAGTAATAAAGAAATACTTTCTTTAAATTTAGAATCATATTCCTTTTTAAATTTCTTATATTCACTTAATATTTTATCTCTATTTTCTACTACATAAGAAATCTTATCACTTATTTCATCAATACTATCATCACTATTAAGCACTAATGATTTTTTTAAATATTCATTACTATCAAATAAATCAGTATTACCCAAAATACATGGAACACCATTTTCAAAACTTTCCAAAATAAGAGTAGTCTTAATATCCGAAACAGAAGAACAAATATTTAAAACATTATTACTAATCACATCAGCAAAATCACTACATTTTACAATATTTAATTTAAAATCATGTCCAAATTGACTAGTAACATTCATCATATTTTCAACTTTAATCTGATCAAAACTATGCATAGTTAATGCACTCAATGAATTGAAAAAATTAGCACCAGAATCATAATCTTTACCAATAATTCCAACAGAATTATTAAAATCACTATTTAAATTTTTACGATTGCTATAATTTAACTGTAAATATTTAAAGTCATATTTATCTTTAAAAACACTATATAAGTTATAATCTAAACAATATATATTTGATATTAATCCTCTTTCCTTATATTCAATAATTTGAAATAAGCTATTATAAATATATTTATTAAATAAATAAGGAATGGTAGATTTAAAAATCCAATCAACCTCTACACCACTTTTTACTAAAGGAAGTAACATTAAAAAATTATAATTATGATCAAATAATATTATTTTTTTATATTTAGAATTTATTTTTTTAGCCAACTTTTCTACTTCTTCGTTAGACAAATGATCACTTTTAATAGTTTCAATATTTTTTTTATTAAATGAATATTCTATACTCTTTTTATAATCATATTCATTGTCAGAGACTAATAATAAATAATTACTTTTCATTGTTTGCCTCCTTCATATTCAAAAAATCTTTAACACTTTTTTTACTAAATTTAGTATTTTCTTTATACCATTCAGCTGATAATTTTAATATTTTTTCTCTATTTTCTAAACACAATTTAATTTTAGTGGCTATTTCGATAGAACTACTTTCATTATTTACGACAAGATATTTTTCTAATTCATGGTTCATAAAGTAATGATGATTATTACCAGTTAAACAAATAACTCCTTGTGACATGCTCTCAAGTGGTAACATTGGTGCACATTCAGAAAATGTAACATATAAGTTTAAATCATTAGTAGACATTCGTTCCATTAATTCATCACGATTAACAGATTTTTTTAATCCATCAACAGTTACTCCCAATAAATTACAATAAGCAATAGCACTATCAGTTAGAGGAACCATATCAATCGTATAATCATCATCCAATAAAGAAACAGCAGAAATTTGTGCAAAAACATTTTTTCTAAAATCATCCGTCTTAGCAGCATAAATTCCTATTCTTTTAGTTTCCTTTTTCTTTGCCTTAGAAACGTTTTTACCAACTCTATTACCCAATAAAACAATGTCACATCCTTGTTTTTTATAAAAGTTAACTAAGCTTTCTTTACACGTAGCCATTTGATTAATAACTCCAGCCTTATGCAATTTAAATATTTCCATATTCCTTTCCCATCCATAAGGTTCTAAAACTTGAGAATGACTTCCATGAAAATAAGTTTTAACAATAACGCCTGCTTTATGAAGTTCCTCACATAAATCTTTCCATCCAATGCAAAAACCACTAAATACAACCAATTTAATATTTGCATCAACAATTGCTTTGCTAATTAATTTAACATCTTTTTTTCTATATACTTCTGTACAATAAACAACATTGTCAAACAATTCATTAGTTGCATTTCTTACACCCATCCAATTAGGATTAACAAATGCTAAATTTTCCTTATTGGTATTAGCATTAATTTGTTGAATGGTAGATTCAATAGATTCCAAATACTCTTTTGTAATAACACTAGTTCTTCTCTTATATACAATCAAAGGATATAAAAATAATTTAGCTAACTTCCTAATGACTCTATTAACAATTTTACATAATCTTATAACTTTTTTACCTTTTTCCTTACCAAAAATTCTGAATATTTTATTCTCACGTTGTTCCCATTTTGGCACCCAACTAGCATCATAATAGTGTATCATACATGTATCATCAGTAAATACATTATTTTGAAAATCATAAGAATATGGATAAAAATAATCTCTTCTGTATATTGTTTCATTATGCTTTAAAACTTGAGTTTCATTTTTAGTAACATCATAATCAGTTAAAATAGAACTAAGAATTCTAGGAATACTAATAGCATACATATTATTTATATCAAAAAAATCTTGAGATTGATAAAATTCTAGCATTTTCTTCGATAAATAACTATGCTTTTTAGATTCATACCAAACTCCGCAAGCTATTAAATGAGAGTCTTCGACACCTAAAAAACCACCATCTGTTTCTAATAATTTATCAATATTTTTAATTATTTTCATATCAGTATCAAAATAGATACCACCCATCTCATAAATAGCTTTAGTACGAGCATAATCAGCAACAAAGGCCCATTTTTTATTTTCATAAGCTTCTTTTATAAATGGACATTCCTCTAAATCAACATTAGATTCATTCCATTCGATTATTTCATAATCTGGTAAATATTTTTTCCAACTCTTAATACACTTTTTAGCAAGTTTTGGAAGTGGCTTGCCTCCAAACCAACAATAATGAATATATTTACTACTCATAATACCGTCCCTCCTATTTCATTTGAGATTCGTAATACTCTTTACAGATTTCCTCTGTTTTACCCATCTTAATCATCTTACCATGTTCTATCCAAATAACTCTATCACAAAGTTCTTTAATAGATTGTAACGAATGAGAAACATATAAAACAGTAGTACCACCTTTTATCATTTCTAACATTTTATTCTTACTTTTTTCTTGAAACTTGATATCTCCAACAGATAAAATTTCATCTACTATTAATATTTCTGGATTAACTACAGTAGCAATAGAAAAAGCAAGTTTTGCAGTCATACCAGAAGAAAAGTTTTTAACTGGAACATCTAAGAAATCTCTTAATTCAGAAAACTCAACTATTTCTTCAAATTTTTCTTCTAAGAACTTTTTAGAATAACCTAAAATAGCTCCATTTAAGAAAATATTTTCTCTAGCAGTAAGTTCTGCATCAAATCCTGCACCTAACTCAATCATAGGAGATATAACTCCATTAACTGTAACTTTACCTTTAGTAGGTTTCATAACTCCACTAACTACTTTAAGCATTGTAGACTTACCAGCTCCATTACTACCGATAAGCCCTATAACCTCACCTTTCTTTATATTAAAAGAAATATCTTTTAAAGCCCAAAATTCTTCTTTCTTCTTTTTTGGTTTATTAAAACTAAAGAAATTAACAAAAGCTTGTTTAATAGAAAATTCTTTTTCTATACCTAAGTTAAATTTCATTGAAACATTTTCTAACGTAATCATATTAACCTCCTACACATAATAAATAAATTTATCTTGATTCTTTTTAAATACTATTCCACCAACTAATAAACTAAATACTGCAATTAATCCTAAAAGTCCTAATGTAGCAAATGATGGTCTAGTACCAAATAATACAATACCCCTTACAGAAGATAAATATTGATACAATGGATTAAACATAAATATCATTTGTAGTTTTGGTGGTAACATATCAATACTATAAAATACTGGTGTTACATAATTCCAAATAGTAAGAATAATTCCATATATATAGAAAACATCTCTCAAGAAAACCGAAACACATGATAAAAATAAACTTACCCCAACAGTAAACAAGAACAAACACAAGAATATATATGGCAGTAATAAATAATATACATTAAAATGACATGTATATTGTCCTAATCCAACATATGATAACCCTATTATCGCTAACCATGGTATTAATGTAAGAACAAAGTTTATTCCTACAAATATACATTTTGCTATTGGAAATATATATTTAGGAATATACACTTTATTAATTAAAGTAAAGTTCATTACAACAGAAGTCATAGCAGTATTAGATGCTTCACTAAAATAATTCCACATAATAATACCAGTCATCAAATAAACAATATAGTTAACTCCTTCAACACTAAATTTAAACATGTTAGAGAATACAATAGTCATAACTGTAAGCATTAATATTGGATATAATAAACTCCATAATACCCCAAGTACAGATCTTTTATATTTCACTTTAAAATCTCTAGAAATTAATTGCATCATTAAAAACCAATAATGCTTAAAATTTAAATATATATTTTTTAATTTTTTCATATTAACACCTCTATAATAATTATAACATGAACACAAAAAAAAGAAAAATAATTCATTATATTATCTTTTTAAATAATTCCAAATCCTCAGGATACGTTATTTTAAAATTCAATAACTCTCCCTCAATAAATTCTATATTTTTATTTAAATTAATAAATAAATCACACATAGTACTAGCAGTACCAACATATTGATCTTTATTACTAATAATATCTTTTAAATTCTTAAATAAAAACGCTTGTGGAGTTTGTATTCGAATTACGTTATCTCTAGGAATAACCTTCTTTTCTTCTTTTTGAACCATAACTTCTATTTCCGGAACAAAAGTCGCAACTGAACCATATTTACTACACGCATCTAATGTTCTATTAATTAAATTTTCACTAATATTGGGCCTATTACCTACATGTATTATTACTTTATCATCATCTAAAGTATCATCAACTAATAGTGTTAAACAATTAAATATAGATTCTAATTGTGTTTTCCCTCCTGATACTACTTTAACTACTTTAGTTATATTATATTTTTTACATTCCTCAATAACAAAGTCCCTATATTCATCTAAACAAGCAATAACTATTTGATCAATATTTTTATTATTTTGAAATTTTTCTAATGTATATAAATACAAAGATTTACCATTTACTTTTAAGAATTGCTTAGGAGTATCATTATTCATTCGATTTCCTACTCCACCTATTGGTATTACCGCAATATTAGACATAACACCATTCCCCTTTACTTAAATATTTTTCTTCTCAAATTTCTTAATTTTTCAAGAATTTTCCAAGCCCTAGAATTATAAACTAAATTAAGTTCATCTTGCTTCTGTGCACTTAATCGCTCATAATAATTTTTCTCATATTCTAACTTACTACATCTAGTAGATAATTTACGAAGATCATTAATATATGGTTTTGCATTTTCTGTTAAAGTACCATCATTATTAAAAAAGTACGAACAAATTGCAGAACATCCACCATTCTTTAAATTACCAAAAAACAATTTTCTCTTTTCAGCAAAAACATCAAAATAACCACTAGAACAATAATTATCAATTTTCTCAATTAATTGATCAATAGTATTAATCGATGTATTTGATGACCAAAAATCAAAATTACTATAACATATCCCCCTATTTTTCATATACATATCTACATCAGTAGATATGTATATAACTGGCTTTTCTAAATATAAAAATTCAACACCCAATGAAGAATAATCAGTTACTAATATATCTGCCGCATCCAAAATATCATAAACATCAAAACCATTATTCTCTAAATATTCCTCTTTTATTAACTTAATATTTTCAGAATTTTCAAAACTATTTAAAAAATTACTCTCTTCACTTGGATGTTTCTTTATACATAATAGATAATTATTATCCTTTAAATATTTAACTAATATCGATTCATCATATTCACATAAATTCAAAATATTGTTTCCAAATTCAGAATCTCCAACTCTCCCACATCCTTTTCTAAAAGTTGGCATATAATATATAACTTTTTTATATTTATCAATTTCAATATTTAAAACCTTACATAAATTTTTAGAAGCATTTTTATTTTTAAATTCATCTAACTTAGGATATCCAAGTGACAATACTTGATTAAATTCAATATTAAATCTAGTAGCAAAAATAACCTTCCAAAACTCAGATGGAACAATAATATAATCAATTGTTTTGCTTAAATGCTTATACCAAGATAAGTCACTATCAGATATATTATTAACCATAAAACCAATTTTTTTTGAACTTAAACCATGCCAAAGCTCAATATAAATAGCATTATCAGGTTTATCACCAGTTATATTACAATGCGTTGTAAAAAACACATCCGCATTATTCATATTTTTAGTATAATCATTACTTCCCAACACAACAGAATCTATATTTCTATCTAGTAATCTTTTTTGCGACTCATCCGAAGACACAACCCAAGTATAATTCATAGAATCCTTATACTTCTTTTTCATATATTTATATAATGCTCTAGCATTGCCTGAATAATCAGGATAACTGCAAAATACAATATTTAACTTTTTCATAACGTTACTCCTAAAACATTAATTATATCCATTTTAGTATAGCAAATTTTATATTTTTTTACAATTTATAACTAAAAAAGAATAATTAATATTCTTTTTAATACTGGTTATACCAAAAAACATTCAAGTCCACTCTACCTGATATTGCAGATAAATTTCCTGAACTTGTATACTGCCACATAACTTTAGTACCAGGACCATTATAAGTACAAGTAGTATTATATTGAGCAACCCAAATCTTGTAAGAAGCTAGTTGATTCATATCCAAATTATTATTTAAAAAACTAGTACTTGCATATAACATTGGTGTATAACCTGCTTTTTTTACGGTTTCCAAAAATGCTTTAGCAATTGATGTTCTTTTAGCCTTTGATAAAGAATCTGCTCTACCACAGCGTTGCCCATTTTCATAGCAACCACTAAATTCAGAATCAAATACTATTGGTAAATTTACTTTAGATTTTCCTCCTGCAGCATTAACCATTGCAATTACTGTATTTGCCTCTTCCTTTGCTTCTTCTTCTGTTATCGCTTGAGAAAAAACATAAGTTCCAACACTAAGACCACGTTGACTAGCATTTCTAACATTATCAGCAAAAGTATAATCTTCTACTATCTTTCCTGTTCCATAACCACGATATAATGCTCTAGTCATAATACCATCAACTTGATCAACTCCAACTAATTTATTCCAATCTATTGTTGGCTGATAATAAGAAACATCTATAACTTTTTTAACATCCCTACCTATCAATTCACCATTTTGATTAAAGTAATGTTTTATACCTCCAACATATACCCAACCAGTTGCTTTTTGACCATTATCCAAAAAGTAATACTCAGAACCATTTACAGTAACAAAATTACTCTTCATTTTCCCATCAGCTTGAAAAGTATAATTTTTACCATCAATAACATGGTTACCAGTTAAATATAAGCTATCAACAAAATAATAAATACTGTTATCAATCACTTTCCAGCCATTAACAATTTTTCCTGTATCAGGATCAAAATAATATCTCTTATTCTCAGGAGGTATAGTTAACCATCCTTTAGCTAATTTCTTATATTTTAAACCAAAAAAGTACTTTTCTCCATCAACAGTATGCCACCCACTATATAATTCACCTGTATTTAAATCACCATAATAAGTTCTTCCTTCGTATGTTACCCAACCTTTCATTAATTTACCATATTTTATTCCATAGAAATAATATTTTCCATCAACTTCAGTAACATCTTTAGCTCTTTTATAAGTAACAGGATCAAAGTAATATTGTGAACCATCAATAATATTTATACCTTTAACAGCCTTATATGTATCAGGATCAAAATAATAATAGTCTCCATTTAACTCATACATTTTAACTTGCAAAACACCATTTTTATCTGCACAATATAAACCATCATTACCCTTAAAAATTTTAAGACCAACTACAAGTCCTTTTGTTTTAGAATCAAAATAATATGGAATATTATCTATCTTAGTAACTCCACTAGAAGTTTCCCCATCTTCATTCATATAGTAAGTTAAACCATTATAATTTAACCAACCC